>CALWXY010000059.1 GCA_944385595.1 uncultured Oscillospiraceae bacterium | reverse complement strand
GCTGTGGGGCGAGCTGGCCGCGGCCTCGGCACTGAGCGGCGCGGTGCTCGCGCCGGTGGCGAAGTGCGTGGGGCTGGGGCTGCTCACTTCGTTCTGCGCCGACCTCTGCCGCGACAACGGCAGCTCGTCGATTGCCACGGCGGTGGAGCTTGTCGGCTGCCTCTGCGCGCTGATGGCGGCTTCGCCGCTGATGCTGATGCTGCTCGAGATGATAGGAGGCGGGTCGTGAGATACATATTGATATTCGTCCTCCTCGCGGCTGCCCTGATGCTCCCGGCCTCGGCGGAGGAAGCGGAGCTCGGCGGCGCGCTCGGCGTGGACGAGCTTGAGAGCGCCATACCCGACGACGCGGCGGAGATATACGGCTCGCTCAGCGCGGACTCGGACGAGTTCGGCGCAAAGCTCGACAGCCTGCTCGCCTGGCTGGGCGAGAATTCTCTGCCCGTGCTGCGCGACGCGCTTAAAAGCGCCGCCGCTATAGTGACCATACTGCTGCTGGCCTCGGCTGCGCTGAGCGTGTCGGAGCGGGAGGCCCCGGCCTTCGTGCGGCTGGGCGCGGCGCTCGGGATAGCTGCCATAGCCGCGGGGGATTTCAGCTCGTTCATCGGCCTCGGCGAGCGGGCGCTCAGCGCGATGTCGGACTTCGGCGCGCTGCTGCTGCCGTGCATGGCGGCGGCAATGGCGGCGGGCGGCTGCGCGGCCTCGGGCAGCGCCATGTACGCCGCGACGGCCCTGTTTCTCGACATACTGCTGGCCGTCGCCTCCGGGCTGCTGATGCCGCTTATCAAGGTGTACATAGCGGCGGTCACCGCCCGCGCGGCGCTCGACACCCCGGCGCTGAACACGGCGGTGGCCTTCTCGAAATGGCTGTGCGTCGCCTCGATGACGCTGCTGGTCATGGCCTTCACGGCATATTTCAGCTTCACCGGCGCGATTGCCTCCGGCGGCGACGCCGCAACCGCGCGCCTCGCGCGCACGGCCATAGCGGCGGCCCTGCCGGTGGTGGGGCGCATAGTCTCCGGCGCGGCGGGCACCGTCGTGGCCGGCGCGTCGATGCTGAAATCCGGCGTTGGGGCGCTGGGGCTGCTCGCGGTGCTCGCCGTGTGCGCGACGCCGTTTCTCGCCATAGGTGTGCACTACCTGGTGTACAAGGCTGTGGCGGTGCTGGCCGAGGGGTTGGACAGCGGCGGACTGGGCAAGCTGATAGACAGCATAGGCACAGCTTTTGGTATGGTGCTGGGGCTGGTGGGCTGCGGCGCGATAATGCTGTTTCTCGCCATGGTGTCCGGCATGAAGGCGGTGAGCCCGGTATGACGGATTTCCTGAGGGAGTGGGTTATGGGGGTCGCGGCGGCGGCGCTGATGTGCACGGCGGCGATGGCGATGACGCCGAAAAGCCGCGTGCGCGGCGTTTTGCGCATGTGCTGCGCGGCGGCGCTCTGCTGCGCGCTGCTCGCGCCGCTATCTTCAGCGCCGCTGGACGCCTACGCCGACAGCCTGGCCCGGCTGCGCGAGGCTCAGCTCAGCGCCGCCGAGACCGGCACGGACAGCGCCGAGCGCCTTGAGCGGACTATCATAGAGAGCGAATGTGCGGCATATATATCGGACAAAGGGGCGCAGCTTGGGCTGCCGGATGCCGGGGTTCGCGTTCTGGCGAAATGGGGTGATGGGTACTGGTATCCTTATGAGGTGTGGTTGGATATCCCAAAATCGGATGAGCTGATGATAAGCATCGAGGGCGAATTGGGCGTCCCTCGGGAGAGGATGCACTGGAACGATGGCGAAGGAGAAACTTGAAAAGCTGGCGGCGGCGCTGAGAGAGCGCCCGTTCGTGCCGCTGCTTCTGCTCGCGCTGGCGCTGCTGTTGCTGCTGCCGGATTCCGGCGGCGAAGCCGGGAGCGCCGCGGAGACTGAGACGGAGATATCCGCCCCGCAGTTTTCGGTCGCGCGCGAGGAGGAGCGGCTGCGCGAGATACTCGAGAGCGCCGCGGGCGTCGGCGAGGCGAAGGTGCTGCTCGCGGTCAGCTCGACGGCTCAGCGCGAGCTCGCAAGCTCAAACGGCGAGGCGATAGTCGTCTCGGCCGGCTCCGGCAAGCAGGAGGCGGTGGAGCGCGGCTACAGCTATCCGGAATATCTGGGCGCGGTTGTGGTGTGTACAGGCGCCGGAAACGCCTCTGTGCGCCTCAGAGTGGTGGAGGCCGTCTCGGCCTTCACCGGGCTTGGCGCCGCGGAGATCCGCGTGCTTGAAATGAAGTGACAGGAAAGGTGAAGGACATGAGGAAATTAAAGCGCAATCTGGTGGTGGTGACGGTACTGTTTTTCGTGTGTGCGGCCGTGTATCTCAACTGGTCGTACAACAACCGCTGGGGCGAGGCCGACGAGGCAATGGTCGCCGCCGAGGACGCGGCCATGGCCGCGGCGGAGGAGGAGTACCTCGCGAGCGTCGGGGCGCAGAGCGGCGACTCCGACTATTTCGCCGAGGCGCGGCTCACGCGGCAGCAGTCGCGCGACGAGGCGCTCTCGCTGCTCGAGAAGGCGGCCTCGTCTGAGGGCGCGTCGGCGGAGGTCATAGACAGCGCCATGAATGAGATAGCCGTCATGGCGCAGTACACGATGAACGAGAGCCAGATAGAGAACGAGCTGATGGCGCGCGACTTTGCCGACTGCGTGGTGTTCATGGGCGAGGACTCGGTGACCGTGGCCGTCCCGGCCCCGGCGGACGGCCTGACGGAGGCGCAGGTCGCGCAGATAGCCGACGCTGTCACCGGCGCGAGCACATACACCACCGAGCAGATAACCGTGATAGAGGTAAAGGACGCGCAGTAAATCTCTCCCCGGCGATGCCGGGGAATTTTTATGTTTAAAAATAATTGTTTATTTTTGGGCGGGTTCATGGTATGATATACGGGATAAGTAAGCACAGGAGGTATCAGCCATGCCTGAAAACTATATCGCCCGCCAGGATGAGCGCGGCAGCATCAATATTTCCGAGGACGTCATCGCCGTCATGGTCGGCGCCGCCATCACCGAGGTCGAGGGCGTCGCCGGACTTGCCAACACCATAGGCTCCGAGCTTGTCGAGTTCCTCGGCAGAAAAAACGTCTCCAAAGGCGTCAAGGTCCAGTTCGTCGAGGATAAGATCGTCGTCGACGTCATCGTCACCGTGCGCTTCGGCGTCAAGATCAACGAGGTCGGCGTCAAGGTGCAGGAGGCCGTCGCCAGCGCAGTCGAGAGCATGACCGGGCTCGACAGCATAGTGAACGTCCACATCAGCGGCATCTCCTACGAGAAGTAAGGCAATCGGGAGGCGACACAGATGACGAGAGCGGCGGCCCGCGAGCTCGCCGTCCAGCTCTGCTTTGCCAATTCGGCCAACCCCGTCCCGGCCGGCGAAGCGCTGGACAGCTTTTTTGAAAAGGAATACTACGGCACCCTCGCCGCCGAGAGCGACGGGCTGGACGATTACCCCAGCGCCAGACAGCGCGACTATATCCGCGGCGTTGTCTGCGGCGTCGCCGAACACAGGGACGAGATCGACGCGGAGATTGAAAAATACTCCCGCGGCTGGAAAATCTCCCGCATCTCCAAAACGGCGCTCGCGGTTCTGCGCGTCGCCATCTACGAGATGCTGTATGTGGACGACGTCCCCGCCGGCGTCGCCATAAGCGAGGCCGTCGAGCTCGCCAAGGGCTACGACGTGCCGGAGACGGTGTCTTTCATAAACGGAGTGCTGGGCAGCTTCGCCCGCTCGCTCAGCGCTGAAGGCGAGCAGCCCGGCGAATAGAAATTGCGCCCCGCTCGGTCCTGTGCCGGGCGGGGCTTTCCGGTTTTGAGGTGGATATGAACGAGAATATAATGACAGTGTCGGAGCTCAATGCGCGCATCAAGTCGCTCATCGAGTCCGACCCCGGACTTCTCGCCGTCGCTGTGGTCGGCGAGCTCTCAAACTACAAGATATACCCCTCCGGCCACCACTACTTCACGCTCAAGGACCAGGAGAGCAGCGTCCGCTGCGTGATGTTCAAGGGCAGCGCGTCGAAGCTGCGCTTCAGGCCGGAGAGCGGCATGGGCGTCGTCGCCGTGGGCAGGGTGTCCGTCTACCCGCGCGACGGGGCCTACCAGCTCTATTGCAGCGAGCTTATCCCGCAGGGCGTCGGCGACCTGCACATGGCCTTCGAGCAGCTCAAGGCGCGCCTTTTGGCCGAGGGGCTGTTTGACGCCTCGCACAAAAAGCCGCTGCCGCGCTTTCCGCGCCGCATAGCGGTGATTACCTCCGGCGCGGGCGCCGCGGTGCGCGATATAATCCGAGTCCTCGGCGCGAGATGGCCGATGGCCGAGGTGGCCATACTGCCGGTGCGCGTGCAGGGCGCGGAGGCGCCGCCGGAGATAGTCGGCGCCATACGATACGCCAACCGCTGGAAGGTGGGCGACCTCATCATCACGGGCCGCGGCGGCGGCTCGATGGAGGATCTCTGGGCGTTTAACGACGAGCGGGTGGCGCGGGCCATCTACGAGTCGGAGATACCAGTCATCTCCGCCGTCGGCCACGAGCCGGACGTGACTATAGCCGACTTCGTCGCGGATCTGCGCGCGGCGACGCCGTCGAACGCGGCGGAGCTCGCCGTGCCCGACCACACGGAGATGGCCGAGCAGCTCGCGGCCTGGGATTCGCGCATGCTCACGGCGGTGAACAAGCGCCTGCGCGAGCTGCGGGCGAACGTCGACTCGCTGTCGCAGCGACGGGTGCTGGTCGCGCCGGAGAGCTACGTCGACATGAAGCGCCTCGAGCTCGACCGCGCGACAGAGCGCATGGCGGCCGCAATGGAGCGCACGGTGCTCGGCAAAAAGCACCGGCTGCTGGCGCTCGCCTCGTCGCTCGACGCGATGAGCCCGCTCAAGGTGCTCTCGCGCGGCTTCGCCGTGGCGACGGACGCAGGCGGCGCGGTGATACGCTCGAAAAAGCAGCTGCGCGTTGGAGACAGAATATCCCTCCGCCTGGCCGACGGCGGCGCAGAGGCGGAGATTACAGCCGTTGGAAAGGATGACAGCAATGCAGGAAAATAAGGAACTCAGCTTCGAGCAGTCCCTCGACAGGCTCGACGGCATAGTAAAGCGCCTCGAGAGGGGCGACGCGCCCCTGAGCGAGCTGCTCGCCATGTTCGAGGAGGGCACCTCGCTGGTGCGCGCCTGCCAGACCATGCTGAGCGAGGCGGAGCAGAAGGTCGTGAAGCTCCGCAAGACCGAGAGCGGCGAGCCTGAGGAGCTGCCGTTCGACGCCGAATAGCGGGAGGTGCAGTTTCGCCGTGAAAGCCATGTTCGACGACTACATTGAAATCATAAACAGCGCCCTCGACGGCTACTTCCACCCCGAGGGAAGCGCCAGCCCCAGACTGATGGAGGCCATGCGCTACAGCCTGCTCGCCGGAGGCAAAAGGGTGCGGCCCATGCTGGTGCTGGAGTTCTGCCGCGCCTGTGGCGGCACCTACGCCGAGGCGCTGCCGGTGGCCTGCGCCATCGAGATGCTGCACACCTATTCGCTCATACACGACGACCTGCCCTGTATGGACGACGACGAGCTGCGCCGCGGCAAGCCGACCTGCCACGTCCAGTTCGACGAGGCGACAGCCGTCCTCGCGGGCGACGCGCTGCAGGCCGAGGCCTTCCGCACCATACTCACCGCCGACCTTGCCGACGACGTAAAGGCGAAATGCGCCGCCATTCTGGCGCGCGCCGCCGGCACCGAGGGCATATGCGGCGGCCAGATGCTCGACATCCAGAGCGAGGGGCTGATTCTCTCGCGCCGCGAGCTGACGGAGATACACAAGCGCAAGACCTCCGCCATGATAGAGGCGGCCTGCGCCATGGGCGTGGCCGTGGGGCGCGGCAGCGAGGAGCAGATGAGCGCGGCGCTCGCCTTCGCGGCCGACATCGGCCTCGCCTTCCAGGTGCGCGACGATTTGCTCGACACGATATCGACGGTCGAGGAGCTGGGCAAGCCCATAGGCTCCGACGCCGGGAACAGCAAGAGCACCTTTGCCACGATAATGGGGCGCGAGGCCTGCGAGAGCCTCATCCAGCGCAGGACGGAGCGCGCCAAGGAGGCGCTGCGCGGCGCCTTTGCCGACAGCCGCTTCCTCGAGTGGCTGGCCGACATGCTGGCAAACCGCCGGAGCTGAGTATTCATTATTTTGTGAATAAAATGAAAAATAAATACCGCCCGCAATTGAAAAAGCGGGAGAGATTTGTTATAGGGAATGGGAATGGCGCGTGACGGAACACACGCGCCGGAGCAAATATTTCAGAAAATGGGGTCACACCATTTGGAAATTCTGGACAAGATAAATTCGCCGGACGACCTGCGCGCCCTCAGCCTCGGCGAGACGGAGCGCCTCGCCGACGAGCTGCGCGACTTCCTGGTGGAGAAGGTCTCCCAAAACGGGGGACACCTCGCCTCGAACCTCGGCGCGGTGGAGCTGACCATCGCGCTGCACCGCGTCTACAACACCGAGCGCGACAGGATCGTCTTTGACGTCGGCCACCAGAGCTACGTCCACAAGATACTCACCGGCCGGCGCGACGAATTCGACTCGCTGCGCCGCTTCGGCGGGCTATCGGGCTTCCCGAAGCCCTCGGAGAGCGAGCACGACGCCTTCATAGCCGGGCACGCCTCCAACTCCGTGTCGGTGGCGCTCGGCATGGCGAGGGCGCGCACTCTGCTCGGCGGGGACTACGACGTCGCCGCCGTCATAGGCGACGGGGCGCTCTCCGGCGGCCTCGCCTACGAGGGGCTGAGCAACGCCGGCGCGAGCGGCGAGCGCATGGTCGTCATACTGAACGACAACGAGATGAGCATCTCGCCGAACGTCGGCGGAGTGTCGCGGCTGCTGTCGCGCCTGAGAGTCCGCAGCGGCTACCTCGACTTCAAGCGCAGTTACCGCCGGGTCATGCGCCGCTTCCCCAAGCTCTACTCATTCAACCACAGGGTCAAGGAGGCGGTGAAGCGCCTCTTCATACCCGACAACACCTTCTCCGAGATGGGCTTTTACTCCCTCGGCCCCGTCGACGGACACGATATAAAGCAGCTCGAGAGCGCGCTGCGCATGGCGCGCGACTTCGACAGGCCGGTGCTCCTGCACGTCAAGACGCGCAAGGGCAAGGGCTACCCGCTCGCCGAGGCCGACCCCGCCGTCTACCACGGCGTGTCGCCTTTCGACCCGAAGATAGGCGTCAAAAAAGGCGGCGACGGCTTCTCCGATGTGTTCGGCTCGGAGCTGAGCCGCCTCGCAAGGGACGATGAGCGCATAGTCGCCATAACGGCGGCCATGGCCTCCGGCACTGGGCTGGCGCCTTTTTCCAGAGAGTTCCCGGAGCGCTTTTTCGACGTCGGCATAGCCGAGGGGCACGCCGCCGCCATGGCGGCCGGCCTTGCCAAGCAGGGCATGACGCCGGTGTTCGCCGTGTACTCCTGCTTTTTGCAGCGCGCCTACGACATGCTGATCCACGACATCGCGCTGCAGCGCCTGCACGTCGTCCTCGGCGTCGACAGGGCGGGGCTGGTCGGCAGCGACGGCGAGACACACCACGGCGTCTTCGACGTGAGCTACCTCCGCTCCGTGCCGTATATGACGGTGCTCTGCCCGGCGAGCTTTGCCGAGCTGCGCACCATGCTCGACATGGCCGTGCACGACATAAAGCTCCCCGTTGCGCTGCGCTATCCGCGCGGCGGCGAGGGCAGATATAAGGGCGACTCCTCGCTCGAGACCGCCACGGCTCTCACCGATGGCGGGGACGTCGCGATAATCGTCTACGGCCCGATGACCAACGAGGCTTTCGACGCGGCGGATATCCTCCGCGAAAAGGGCGTGGGCGCGAGGGTCATAAAGGTGAACATCATAAACCCGCTGCCGGTCTCGCGGATAGCGCAGCTCTGCGCGCCATGCCGCGCGGCGCTGGTCGCGGAGGACGTGTGCGCCCACGGCAGCGTGGGCGAGGAGCTGCGCGGCGAGCTGGCGCAGCCGGTGAAGCTGCTGAATCTGGGGCACGGCGTCGTGACGCACGGCTCCGTGCGCGAGCTGCTGCACAGCCTTTGCCTTGACGGCGAGGGCATAGCCGCGGCGGCGGAAACTTTGCTCAGTGAGGTGCCGGATGGCAAAGACGAGACTTGACGAGGCCATGTTCGCCCGCGGGATGACGCCGAGCCGCGAGCGGGCGAAGACCACGATAATGAGCGGCGTCGTGTATGTGAACGGACAGAAGGCGGACAAGCCCGGCATGCCCGTCGCGCCGGACGCAGAGATAGAGATTCGCGGCGAGACGCTGCGCTACGTCTCGCGCGGGGGACTGAAGCTCGAAAAGGCGCTGCGCGTTTTTGAGTACGACCCCTCGGGACAGACCGTCATAGACTGCGGCGCGTCCACCGGCGGCTTCACCGACTGCCTGCTGCAAAACGGCGCGGCGAAGGTCTACGCCGTCGACGTGGGCTACGGCCAGCTCGCATGGCAGCTGCGCAACGACGGGCGCGTCGTGTGCATGGAGCGCACGAATATACGCTACGTCACGCCGGAGCAGATACCCGAACAGGCCAACCTCGCGGTG
>CALWXY010000058.1 GCA_944385595.1 uncultured Oscillospiraceae bacterium | reverse complement strand
ACTTTTGAAAAAAGTCGGAGCAAGCGATACAAAGCTTGCTCCGACGTGGTTGCGGAGGCAGGACTCGAACCTACGACCTTCGGGTTATGAGCCCGACGAGCTACCAACTGCTCCACTCCGCGATATTCCTTTGAGCTCATATATAATACCACGCTCCATCACCATTGTCAAGGCCGTTCGCAAATTATTTTCACCTACAGTACGCAAATTATTTTCACCGACACAGAGCGCGGCGGGATTCCCGCCGCGCTCTGCGCCTGAAAAACTGAAACTGAATGGAGGTCTGCCACAGCCCGCGCAGGTATGTGTAAAGGAAGTCGGAATTGGTCAAGTCATGGCAAGCGGAGAGGGTGAGCTGGCGGCGCGGGCTGTGTTGTGCGTTAGTCTCAACTAACTGTCCTGAGTATAGCACAGTCCCCCGGCGCTGTCAACCATAATTTTTCACCCCGCGCGGCGGCGCGGCATAGTATGGGCAGTAACGCACAGGGAGGTGCCTGCCATGAAAATTGCCGTAATCGGCGGCGACGCGCGCATGATTAGCCTCTGCCGCGAGCTGGAGCTGCGCGGGCTTAGCTGCGCCCGCTTCGCGCTCGGCGAGGGGAGCTGCGCCTCGATGGAGGACTGTCTCCGCGGCGCGGGCGCGCTCGTGCTGCCCATGCCGCTCACCCGCGACGGGCTGACGCTCAGCGCGCCGCTCCACCCCGAGCCGCTCCCGCTCGGCGACGTGCTCGCCGCCGCGCCGCCGGGCTGCGCCGTCCTCGCCGGAGGGGCGCGCGACGGGGTCGTCGACTACTCGTCGCGCGAGAGCTTCCTCATCGAGAACGCCTCGCTCACCGCCAAGGCCGCCGCGCTGCTGCTGCGGCGCGAGCTGGACTGCGGGCTTGAGAATCGGCGCGTGCTGATCTCCGGCTTTGGCCGCATAGGCAAGCTGCTCGCGCTGGAGCTGCGCGCGCAGGGCGCTGAGGTGAGCGTGCTCTCCGGCTCGGAGACCGGCAGGGCCTGGGCGCGGGCGCTGGGCTTCGATACGGGCGGCGGCGGCTTCGACGCCGTGCTGAACACCGCGCCCGCGCGGATATTCGCGCCCGATTCGCTCGCCGCGCTGCGGGGCGCGCTCTACGTCGAGCTGGCCTCCGCGCCCGGAGGCTGCCCGCCGCAGGATGCCGAATCCGCCGGGCTGCGCCATGTGGCCGCGCCGGGTCTGCCCGGCAAATTCGCACCCGAGGCGGCGGGCGAGGCGCTCAGCCGCTGCGTATGCTCAATTCTCGAGGAACGGGGGATGCTCTGATGGAGAAAAAACGCCTGGGCTTTGCGATGTGCGGCTCGTTCTGCACATTCGCCAAGGCCCTCGACACCGCCGACGCGCTCGCGCGCGAGTATGAGCTCGTGCCGATAATGAGCGAGGTCTCGGCGAGCACCGACACCAGATTCGGCCGCGCGGAGGACTTCCGCGCGCGGCTCGCGGAAATCTCGGGGCGCGAGGTGATCTGCACCATAGCCGCCGCCGAGCCGATTGGCCCGAAGAAGCTGCTCGACGCGCTGCTCATCCTGCCCTGCACCGGCAACACGCTCGCAAAGCTCGCCCACGGCGTCGCCGACAGCTCGGTGACCCTCGCCGCCAAGGCGCACCTGCGAAACGAGAGGCCGGTGATTATCGCCGTCTCCACAAACGACGGCCTCGGCGCGAACGCCGCCTCCATAGGCCGCCTGATGGCGAGGAAAAACATATACTTCCTGCCCTTCCGGCAGGACGACGCGCTCGGCAAGCCCTGCTCGCTGGTGGCGGACTTCCGGAAAGCGCCGGAGGCCGTGGCCGCCGCGCTCGCGGGCAGACAGCTGCAGCCGCTGCTGCTCTGAAAAATGCACAAAAGCTCTTGAAAAGCCTGAACGACATGTTATAATGAAATAATGTTTTCACCAATGATAAGGGGTGCTTTTTATGGAAAGAACCAGAATCTCCGCTATATACGCCGCCCCGGAGAGCTTCTCCGGCGCAAGGCTCACGGTCTGCGGCTGGGTCCGCACCGTGCGCGATATGAAAAACTTCGGCTTCATCGAGCTCAACGACGGCTCCTGCTTCAAGGGCATGCAGGTCGTGTTCGAGCGCGGCGAGCTGGCCAATTATGACGAAATCGCCCGCCTCAATGTCGGCGCGGCGCTCATAGTCCGCGGCGAGCTGAAGCTCACGCCGGAGGCCAAGCAGCCCTTTGAGCTGAAAGCCGCCGAGATAGAGGTCGAGGGCGCCTCCTCGCCCGACTATCCGCTGCAGAAAAAGCGCCACAGCGTCGAGTTTCTGCGCACCATCCAGCACCTGAGACCGAGAACCAACCTGTTCTCGGCGGTGTTCCGCGTCCGCAGCGCCGCCGCCGCCGCGATACACGAGTTCTTCCAGAGCCGCGGCTTCGTCTACGTCAACACCCCGCTCATCACCGCGAGCGACTGCGAGGGCGCGGGCGAGATGTTCCGCGTCACCACGCTCGACCTTGAAAACCTCCCCCGCACCGAGGACGGCCAGGTCGACTTCTCCAAGGACTTCTTCGGCAAGAGCGCGAACCTCACCGTCTCCGGCCAGCTCAACGCCGAGAACTTCGCCATGGCATTTGGCGACGTCTACACCTTCGGCCCCACCTTCCGCGCCGAGAATTCCAACACCCAGCGCCACGCCGCCGAGTTCTGGATGATCGAGCCGGAGATGGCCTTCTGCGACCTCGCGGGCTATATGGACACCGCCGAGGCCATGATTAAGTACGTCATCCAGGCCGTGCTCGAGCGCTGCCCGCAGGACATGGAGTTCTTCGCGAGCTTCGTCGACAAGGGGCTGATGGAGCGCCTGAGGCACGTCGCCGAGAGCGACTTCGGCCGCGTCAGCTACACCGAGGCGGTTGAGATTCTCAAAAAGCACAACGACAAGTTCGACTACAAGGTCGAGTGGGGCTGCGACCTCCAGACCGAGCACGAGCGCTTCCTCACCGAGCAGCACTTCGGCAAGCCGGTGTTCGTCACCGACTACCCGAAGGACATAAAGGCCTTCTACATGCGCCTGAACGACGACGGGCGCACCGTCGCCGCGGCGGACTGCCTGGTGCCCGGCATAGGCGAGATTATCGGCGGCTCCCAGCGTGAGGAGCGGCTCGACATCCTCGAGGCGCGCATCAAGGAGCTGAGCATGAACCCCGAGGACTACTGGTGGTATCTCGACCTGCGGCGCTACGGCAGCTGCCGCCACGCGGGCTTCGGCCTCGGCTTCGAGCGCCTGGTGATGTACCTCACAGGCGTGCCGAACATCCGGGATGTTTTGCCGCATCCGCGGACTGT
>CALWXY010000057.1 GCA_944385595.1 uncultured Oscillospiraceae bacterium | reverse complement strand
GGAGCCGGAGCTGCTGGTGAATAGGCTCGCCGCCGCCATGCCGGAGGGGCTGAGACCGCTGGAGGTCTATCAGTCAGAGCACAAGGCGAAGGAGCTAAAGTGGCTCCGCGTCTCCGGCAGACTTGAGTACGACCATGCCAACATGAACGAGGCGGCCTCCGCCGCCGCTGAGCTCTTTTCCGGCGAGGTCAGCGTCATGCGCCGCACAAAGAGGGGAGAGGGCGAGTTCCTGCTCTCCGACTGGGTTCGCGAGCCGGTGTTCGAGCCGCAGAGCGGCAAGGTCGCCTTCTCGGCGCTGATCTCCGCCCAGGAGCCGACGGTCAACCCCGAGCTTGTGGCCGCGGCGCTGCGGCAGAAGCTCCCGCAGTACGCGCCGGATTTTGCGGCGTTCGAGCGTGAAGAGACCTACGACGCGGAAATGAAAATTTTCCGCTGAAAATGCTTGCAATATCCGGAAAAGTGTGGTATGATATCAAGGCTTGCGAAAAGGCAGTCTTTTCGCTCTATTGAGGACGGTCCTCTGGCCGCAGTGTCTCACCGGTTAAGAACGTCTGTTCCGAAGGGAGGATAATCACAATGGATCTGATCCAGGCTCTTACCAGCAACTACATGAAGTCTGAGCTCCCCGCCATGAACGTGGGAGATACCGTCCGCGTCACCGTCCGCGTCAAGGAGGGTAACCGCGAGAGAAACCAGGCTTTCGACGGAACCATCATCGCCAAGAAGCACGGCGGCATCAACGAGACCATCACCGTGCGCCGCATCTCCAACGGTGTCGGCTGCGAGAAGGTTTTCCCCGTCCACTCTCCCACCATCGTGTCTGTCGAGACCGTCAGACATGGTAAAGTCCGCCGCGCCAAGCTCTATTACCTGCGCGACAGAGTGGGTAAAAAGGCAAAGGTTCGCGAGCGCATCTGAATCTTTCAAAAAAAGAGGCGAAAGCCTCTTTTTTTGTTGCCTAAATGCCTTCGGCTCGTGTATAATAACTTTTATGGGCATAGCCCCAGCCGCGCGAAAACGGCATATCTTTCTATTCGGAGCAGCGCTATGAATGAAAACGGCATAAATGAAAATAAGGAGCCGGCAGAGCAGAGCACCGGCAGGGTGAACGCCCGCGTCAAGGGCCGCATGGAGATATACGACTGGCTCCAGTGCATAGTCTACGCCCTCGTCGTCTGCGTGCTGGTGTTCGTGTTCTTCTTCCGCACCATAGATGTCGTCGGCCATTCGATGGAGCCGACGCTGCAGGAGGGCGACAAGCTCATAGTCTCCAATCTGTTCTATACGCCCAAATACGGCGACATAGTCGTCCTCCGCAAGGAGAGCTTCGGCACACAGGCCATAGTCAAACGCGTCATCGCCACCGAGGGCCAGACCGTCGATATCGATTTCGAGCAGGGCATAGTCTACGTCGACGGCGTCGCGCTCGACGAGCCGTATATCGCCGAAAAGACCACCCGCCCGCTTGATTTCAACGGCGAAGTCACCGTGCCGGAGGGCTGCGTCTTCGTCATGGGCGATAACCGCAACAGATCCAACGACAGCCGCGACGACAAAATCGGCATGGTCGACGTGCGCTACATAATAGGCAGGGAGCTGATTCGGGTGTACCCGCTCAGCTCATTCGGATTGGTTGACTGATATGAACGAAAAACTCACAATACAGTGGTTCCCCGGCCATATGAAAAAGGCCGAGCGCATGATGGCCGACAATATGAAGCTTGTCGACGCCGTCTGCGAGATAATCGACGCCCGCATCCCCGCCTCGAGCCGCAACCCGGATATCGACGCTCTCGCGGGCGACAAGCCGCGCCTCATCATAATGAACCGCACCGACCTCGCCGATCCCACTGTCACGGCACTCTGGCGCGAGCACTTCAAATCCATTGGCCTCGCCGTCGTCGAGACCGACAGCAAAAGCGGTAAGGGTGTGAATACCTTCGCCCCGGCGGTGCGCTCCGTGCTGAGCGACAGGCTCGCGGCCCTCGCCGCGAAGGGACAGGCCTCGCGCCCGCTGAGATGTATGGTGCTCGGCATACCCAATGTCGGCAAGTCTACATTTATAAATAAGGTGGCGGGCCGCAAGGCCGCCCACGCCGCGGACAAACCCGGCGTCACCAGAGGCAAACAGTGGATTACCATAGACCGCGGCCTCGAGCTTCGCGACACACCGGGCATACGCTGGCCGAGGGTCGACAGCCAGGCCGTAGGCGAGGCCCTCGCCTGGACGGGCGCCGTGCGCGACGAGATAGTCGACAGGGAGACTCTCGCCGCAAACCTAATGCTCAGACTGCGCGAGCTATGCCCCTCGGCCATAGAGCAGCGCTATAAATTCACGCCCGACCCCGAGAAAAACGGCTTCGAGCTGCTGGAGCAGGCAGCGAGAAAACGCGGCTTTCTCATCTCCGGCGGCGAGTGCGACACCGAGCGCATGGCCGCCGTCCTGCTCGACGAGTTCCGCGCCGGCAAGCTCGGGCGCATCAGCCTCGAGCGGCCATGACGGATCTGTGGACTAACGAGCGCCGCGTGTACGCCGCGGGCTTCACGGCAGTCTGCGGCTGCGACGAGGCCGGAGCCGGGCCGCTCGCGGGCCCGGTCTACGCCGCCGCCGTCATCCTTGCGGAGGACGCCATACCGGATGGGATTAACGACTCCAAAAAGCTCTCCGCAAAGCGCCGCGAGGCCCTGGCCCCACTCATCAAAAGCGCCGCCGTCGCCTGGGCAATCGCCTCGGTAAGCGCGCGGGAAATCGACGAGATAAACATACTCAACGCCCGGATGCTGGCCATGCGCCGCGCTGTCGAGGCGCTGGAGCCGAGGGCGGACTTCGTCCTCATAGACGGCAACTGCGACAGGGGATTTACAATTCCGCATCAGTGCATTGTCGGCGGCGACGGTCTGAGCGCGAATATAGCCGCCGCGTCAATACTTGCGAAAGTGGCCCGCGACGAATACATGCGCGAACTCGACGCTGAGTACCCCGGCTACGGCTTCGCCAGGCACAAGGGCTACGGCACCAAACTGCATTATGAGGCTCTGAGGAGGCTCGGCGCCTGCCCG
>CALWXY010000056.1 GCA_944385595.1 uncultured Oscillospiraceae bacterium | reverse complement strand
TTACCAAGGATGCGCTCTACCTACTGAGCTATAGATGCATGTGGCGACCCAGAACGGGCTCGAACCGTCGACCTCCAGCGTGACAGGCTGGCGTTCTAACCAACTGAACTACTGGGCCACAAGCGCTTTGCTATAATACAACAGTTTTCCCCGATTGTCAATACGCTTTTTAAAATTTTTTGTTTTTTGTCGCGCTCCGCGCCACTTGTAAGTCGGGGCCGACTGTGTTAAACTGAATTATCATAATGAAAGGCGGTGGCTGAATGCGCCGTGTCCTCACCATCATACTCATTGCCGCCCTCATTGTGGCAATGTCATTCACCGGCTCCGCCGCGGGCAGCAATGTCTGCTTCATCGCCATAAACGAGACCCTGCTAGACCTCAGCGTCACCCCCTACTTCTACGGCTCGGCCTTCGTGCCGTACACCGTATTCGGCAACCTCAAGATTTACTCCGCCTACTTCCCCGACAGCAACACAGTCTCGCTCTACCGCTCAGACAGGCAGCTCTATTTCAACCTCAGCACCGGCCAGACCTACGACGGCAACGACAACTACTACACCACCTCCACCATCACCCAGAACGGCCGCGTGTTCGTCTCGGTGCAGTTCGTGTGCAGCTTCTTCGGTCTCAGCTGGTCGTACATCAACGGCATAGGCTACGGCGACATACTCCGCATCACCGACAGCGGCAGCTACCTCTCCGACACCGACTTCCTCTACGCCGCCACGCCCAAAATGCAGACCCGCTACGAGAGCTATATAAACTCCCTCACCCCGTCCTCGCCCAGCCCCTCGCCGGAGGCCAGCCCCTCCCCCACTCCCCAGCCGGACGACAGCCACGCCGGCACCGTCGTCCAGCTCAGCTTCGAGGGCATCCCCGGCGACGCCATACTGAACACGCTCGCCCAGTACGCCGTCAACGCCGTGTTCTACCTCACGCCGGAGGAGATTGCCGCGAACCCCGACACTGTCCGCCGCATTGCGGGCAGCGGGCACGGCGTCGGCATCTACTGCGGCTCCGCCTGCGACTACGACTACTACGCCGCCAATGAGCTGCTGTTCGACGCCGCGCAGATTCGCAGCGTCATGGTCTCGTCCTCAGGCGAAACCTTCGGCAGCTGCCGCACCTTCGCCTCGAATTACGGACTATATTTCGGCGACTTCTCCATCGACGCCGCCGACCGCACCGGGCTGGGTCTCAGCTACTCGGCCATAGTCTCGCGCATCGAGGCCGCTGGCGACAGCGTCTCCGTCCGCTTCGACTGCTCCCAGAGCACCGAGCGGGTGCTCGGCTCCATACTCAACTATCTCAAAAACAATCAGTACGCCGTCACCCTCGAGCGCGAGGCGTGAGGCGTACACACGGAGGTCATCACCATGCAGAATATCAAGGCGGCCGTCCTCGCGGCCGGCAAAGGCACACGCATGCACACCGAGGGCATCACCCTCCCCAAGGTCATGCGCACGGCGCTCGGCAGACCCCTGCTCGCATACGTGCTCGACGCGCTAGGTTTCATTGAGCCATCTGACTGCGTCCTCGTCGTCGGATATCAGGAGGAAAAGGTCATGGAGGCCTTTCCGCAGTACGCCTTCGCCCACCAGCGCGAGCAGCTCGGCACCGGCCACGCCGTCATGTGCGCCTGCGACGTGCTCGACGGCTTCGACGGCAGCCTTCTCGTCTGCTGCGGCGACATGCCCCTGATCAGCCGCGACACCTATGAGCAGCTCTGCCGCGAGCACTTCGAGTCCTGCAACGCCTGCACCATGCTCAGCGGCAGCGCCGATGTCTACCTCCCCTACGGCCGCATCCTTCGCGACGCGGAGGGGAATTTCGTCGGCGTCGTCGAGGAAAAGGAGGCCACCGAGGAACAAAAGCGCATCACCGAGCTGAACGCCGGCGTCTATGTCTTCGACTTCAAAGCCCTCCGCTCCGTGCTGGGGCAGCTCCGCAGCGACAACGCCCAGGGCGAGTATTATCTCACCGATGCCCCCGCCCTCATGCAGGCGCAGGGCCTCAGGGTGGGCGTCTGCCGCCGCGACCTCGGGCTGGAAATCATAGGCGTCAACACCCCCGACCAGCTCAAAACCGTCGAGGACATACTCTCCAAGCGCTGAAAAAACCGCCCCTCGCGGGGCGGTTTTTTGCGAAATGTTATTGACATATGCCGGTAATGTGCTATAGTTGAGGCAGTAAACGGCATATGCCGGAAAAGGAGGCGCTGTATGGCGAGGCCATGCAAGAGGCGCAGGATATGCGCCATGCCGGTGACGGCGCGCTTCGGCCCGCTCGACGGCAAGGCGCGCGCCACCGTGCTGATGACGCTGGACGAATACGAGAGCATACGGCTCATCGACCTCTGCGCGCTCACCCAGGAGCAGTGCGCGGAGAGCATGGGCATAGCCCGCAGCACCGTCCAGGCCATATACGACTCGGCGCGGCGCAAGCTGGCCGAGGCGCTCACCGGCTCCGGCGAGCTGGTGATATCCGGCGGCGACTACTTCATCTGCGGCGGGAGCGAAAATCAGCTCTGCCCCCACCGCTGCGGCGAGCGCTGCCGCAGGCACGGAAATCAAAATCACGGAGGTAATCTGGAATGAAAATCGCAGCAACATATGAGAACGGTCAGATCTTTCAGCACTTCGGCCACACCGAGCAGTTCAAGCTCTACGAGGTCGAGGCAGATAAAATCGTGTCGTCCGAGGTGATAGGCACCAACGGCACCGGACACGGCGCCCTCGCGGGTATGCTCCGCGAGCTGGGCGTCATGGCGCTCGTCTGCGGCGGCATAGGCGGCGGCGCGCGCCAGGCGCTGGCCGAGGCGGGCATAGAGGTCTACGGCGGAGTCAGCGGCAGTGCGGACGCCGCTGTGCAGGCGCTCGTCGAGGGGCGTCTGAGCTTCGACCCCGACGCCCACTGTGACCACCACCACGGCGAGGGACATCACGACTGCGGCGGCCACCACGACCACGGCTGCGGCGGCCACTGCCACCACTGATAACAGAAAAAGCGCCGGAGCAAATGCTCCGGCGTTTTTCATATTCGGATAAAATCGGCTTTTTCTGCAATAAATCGCTCGAACTCCGGCAGCTCCTCGCCGCCCAGCTCGCTCTTTTGCAGTATGGTGACCCTGCCGCCGTAGGTGAGCTGGTAGACGTCCTCCGCCGCTATGACGTACTCGATTTTCTCGTATGGCACCTCGGGGAGCTTGTCGAGTATCAAAACGCCGGTCTCCGAGAAGTGCAGCGTGCCGATTGCGCCCTCGCGGTCGCGCAGGAGCTTCATCGCGGCGGCGTCGAAGCGGCGCACCCTGCCTTCGCGCCCGGAGAACAGCGCCGCGGCAGCGGCGGCGAGCAGCAGCGCTGCTATCCACAGCACCGGCCGCAGCTGCGCGCTCATAAGTCCGCCGAAAAGCAGCAGCGCGCCGAGCGGCAGGCCGAGCATCCACAGCAGCTTTCTGTATGCACGCCACAGCGTGCCCATGCCGAGGCCGAACAGCACCGTCGCCGCGCCGAGCGGCACGGCCAGCGCCTCCGGCTCCATGGCGCACGGCACCATGAACAGCAGTCCGAGCAGATACTGCGCCAAGCCCAGACACCCGCGGAAGCGCCTGCGGCGGCGTCTGCCGGCATCGGAATAATCGGCCTCGCCGCAGATTCTGTCGTTCAGCAGCCAGAGCCGGGGATAGGTTCTGCGCGAGAGCAGCTCAGTGCGCTTCTCGAGCGTCCGGCTCACCTGCGGCCACAGCCGCTCCGGGTCGGCCGGGGCTATGTTGAATACATATTCCATGCATCGCTCCTTTTTATCTCACAGCGCCGGGAATCTCAGCTCCGCTTTGAACAGGTCGCCGTCGACGCTGATTATGAATTTTCCGTTCTGCAGCTCCGTGAGGCTGCGGGCTATGTTCAGCCCCAGTCCGCTGCCCTCGGTATTGCGGCTGCGGTCACCGCGCACAAAGCGCTCGGTCAGCTCGTCGGGGTCTATGTTCAGCATCTCGCGCGAGATATTCTTCACGGCGACGCTGGTCTCGCCCCCGGCTGACAGCACGTCTATATAAACTCTCGTGCCGGGCAGCGAGTATTTGCAGACGTTGCTCAGCAGATTGTCGATGACGCGCCAGAGCAGGCGTCCGTCGGCCATGATCATAAGCGTTGGCTGCGGGGTGTTGACCACGAGCTCCAGCTTCTCTTTGTCGAGCCGCTCGACGTACTCGCCCGCCGCCTGGCGCACCACCTCGCACACATTCGTGCGCTGCATGTCCACCGGCATGTTGCCCGTCGAGGCCTTGCTCGCATCCACGAGGTCGACGGTGAGCTTTTTAAGCCGCGCAGACTGCCGGTCAAGCACCTCGACATACTCCGCCGCCTTGCCCTCGAGCTTCTCCTTTTTGAGCAGGTCGACGTAGTTGACTATGCTGGTCAGCGGGGTCTTGATGTCGTGCGACACGTTGGTAATCAGCTCGGCCTTGAGCCGCTCGCTGCGCAGCTGCCTGTCGGCGGCTATCGCGGCGCCCTCGCCTATGCTGTTGAGGTTCTCGCCGTGTTTTTTCAGCTCGCCGAGCATGCGCGAGGTGTCGACCTTTTTGTCCAGCTCGCCCGAGGCGAGCGCCTGCGCCTCCTTTTGCAGCTTAAGCATATCCATAAGCAGCTTCAGAGCCGCCGCTATCACCACGGCGTGAAAGATTATAAACAGCAGCAGCGCTTCACTCTCAGAGCCATCAACGCCCAAAAGAAATATGATAAATTCAATAAGCACAGCCGCCGCTATCACTGCAATTCCTTTCCAGAGCATAGGCACAGCTCTCACAATTGCAGTCAGCCCTCTCAGCAACTTTTTGGCCAATCCGAGGCACAGGCGCAGAGCCTTTCCGCCCCAGACCCATATCAGGGTGTTCTCCCAGAATTTTCCGTATTTCAGTCTGTTTACAATAGTCATAAGCGTGGCAAATACCACCACATATCCCCCGGCGAATACGATGGGGAACAGCGGCATTATCATATACAGCGGCATGGACGCCAGTATCTCGTCGGCTATGGCCACCAGCACCGCAATCAGCATTCCGGCACAGATCAGATACACGTCCAGCGGAACCTTGTCCTGCGAGTTCAGCACCACGCCCTCGACATCGCGCCTGTGGCCGCTCGCGCGCAGCAGGAAAACAAAGCAGCACGCCGCGCCTATAAGCGCGAGCGCCGAGTACAGCATCAGCCACTCGCCGAAAAACTTGACGAAGTCGAACATCGCCTTGTCGAGATTGACCCAGCCTATGGAAAACGGCAGATCCTTCGCCACATAGGTTTTCACGACATAGTTCTCGCCCGTCATAGTGTGTATGTGCCCGGCCTGCTCGAGCGGGAACGAACCCATGCTCTCGAGCACCAGCTCGCCTTCTGGCGTGCGTATCTCGAACTCGACGTCGCCTAGCCAGTCCTGCTGATAGGTCTCCCAGACATAGAGGTAGTCGTCCAGCTCGCCGGAGTAGTCATCCAGGGCGCGGAAGACATCCTGCGCGGCCGCTTTCAGCTGAGTG
>CALWXY010000055.1 GCA_944385595.1 uncultured Oscillospiraceae bacterium | reverse complement strand
GGTGAACACCGTGGAGGACGAAACCGTGCGCCGAGCCGTGCTCTTCGACTTGTATGGTGCCCTGCTCACCGGCAAGCAGCGCGAGTATTACGACTTACATTATAATGAGGATTTGTCGCTCGGCGAGATAGCCGAGCAGGCGGGCATCTCCCGCCAGGGCGTGTGGGACATGATTCGCCGCGCCGACAAAACCCTCTCGGAGACGGAGGAAAAGCTCCAGCTCGCCGCCAGATTCTCGGCCCTCAGAGCCGAGCTGGACGAGATTCAGAGGCTCCTCGCCTCCGGCGAGACCGGCGAGGCCCAAAAGCGGCTCGCCGCGCTCGAGATATGACTGCTGAAAAGGAGCGGTGCGGATGGCATTCGAATCCCTGTCCGAAAAATTAAACGCCACCTTCAAGCGGCTCCGCGGTAAAGGCAGACTCTCGGAGACCGACGTGAAGGAGGCCATGCGCGAGGTGCGCATAGCCCTGCTCGAGGCCGACGTCAGCTACAAGGTCGTGCGCGACTTTGTGAAGGGCGTCAGCGAGCGCGCCTGCGGAGCCGAGGTGCTCGAGAGCCTCACTCCGGCGCAGATGGTCATCAAAATAGTCAACGAGGAGCTCTGTGCCCTCATGGGCAGCGAGAGCGTCAAAATAAATATCTCGTCCAAATCCCCCAGCGTCGTCATGCTGGTCGGCCTCCAGGGCGCCGGTAAGACGACCAACGGCGCAAAGCTCGCCGCGCTCATGCGCAAGAGCGGCAAGCGCCCGCTGCTCGCCGCCTGCGACATCTACCGCCCCGCCGCCATCAAGCAGCTGGAGACGGTCGGCGCGCAGCTCGACCTCCCCGTCTTCCAGATGGGGCAGACGAATCCCGTCGACATCGCCAAGGCCGCCGTCGAGCACGCCAAAAAGCACGGCAACGACATGGTCTTCCTCGACACCGCGGGCCGCCTGCACATAGACGAGGCGCTGATGGACGAGCTGAAAGCCATCAAGGCCGCCGTTGAGCCGGCCGAGATTATGCTCGTGCTCGACGCCATGACCGGCCAGGACGCCGTGAACGCCGCCAAGGCATTTGACGACGCCCTCGGCATCGACGGCGTCATGCTCACCAAGCTCGACGGCGACGCCAGAGGCGGCGCCGCGCTGAGCGTCAGAGCCGTCACCGGCAAGCCGATAAAGTATATCGGCACCGGCGAAAAGCTCGACCAGATAGAGGTCTTCCATCCTGAGCGCATGGCCTCCCGCATCCTCGGCATGGGCGACGTGCTCACCCTCATCGAGAAGGCCGAGCAGAGCTTCGACGAGAAGAAGGCCCAGGAGCTCGCCGAGAAAATCAGGAAAAACAAGTTCACTCTCTCCGACTACTACGAGCAGCTCAAGTCGATGAAATCCATGGGCTCGCTGCAGGACATAGCCGGTATGCTCCCCGGGGTCGACGCCAAGGCCCTCGAGGGCGCGAAGATAGACGAAAAGGCCATGGCGCACGTCGAGGCCATGATTCTCTCGATGACGCCGTATGAGCGCGAGAACCCCTCGGTGCTCGGCAGCAGCCGCAAAAAGCGCATAGCGGCGGGCAGCGGCACCACGGTCGTCGAGCTCAACCGCATGCTCAAACAGTTCGATATGGCCCAGACCATGATGAAGCAGATGTCCGGCGGCGCGAAGAAGATGAAGCGGCTCGCCCGCGGCGGCAAAGGCTTTTTCGGATTTTAAACAGCGTGTCCGCCCCCCGGAGGGGCAGGTCATATATGAGAAAATTTTCTGGAGGTGAATATAAATGGTCAAAATCAGACTTCGCAGAATGGGCGCCAAGAAGAACCCCTTTTACCGCATAGTCGTCGCCGATTCCCGCAATGCCCGCGACGGTAAGTTCATCGAGGAGATCGGCACCTACGATCCCCTTGCCGACAACGCCGTCAAGGTCGACGCGGAGCGCGCCAAGTACTGGATCGCGAACGGCGCCCAGCCCACCGATACCGCGAGAGCGCTCCTCAAAAAGGCCGAGGCCATCTAAGGAGAAGCAACCAGCATGAAAGAACTCTTGACCTACATCGTGCAGAACCTTGTCGATAATCCCGACGAGGTCTCTGTGACCGAGCGCGAGGCCGATTCGGAGACCGTGTTTGAGGTGCGGGTGGCCGACGGCGATATGGGCAAGGTCATCGGCCGTCAGGGCAGAATCGTCAAGGAGATTCGCGTCCTGATGAAGGCCGTCGCCCAGCGAAAGGGCAAAAAAGTGTCCGTGGAGATCATGGACTGATATAAACGCCCCGAGGGAAAACTCGGGGTGTTTTGCTATTGTTTGCTGCTGATAAGGAGACAATCGATGACAGAGAAAAAACGCTATCTCGAGGCCGGGCGCATAGTCAATACCCACGGCGTGCGCGGCGAGGTCAAAATCCAGCCCTGGGCGGATTCGCCGGAGTTCCTCAGGGGCTTTTCGAGACTTTATATAGACGGCAGGCCCTACCGCCTGCTCTCCGCGCGGGTGCACAAGTCGAGCGTCATCGCCTCGCTCGAGGACGTCGACGACGTGAACGCCGCCATGGCGCTGCGGGACAAGACCGTCTTCATAGACAGGCGCGAGGCGCGCCTGCCGGAGGGCGGCTACTTCATACAGGATCTCATAGGCGCGAAGGTCGTCACCGAGGACGGCGCGGAGCTCGGCACCCTCGCCGAGGTGCTGAACATGCCCGCGAGCGACGTCTACGTCGTGCGCGGCGAGCGGGAGATACTCATCCCCGCCGTGCCGCAGTTCATCATCTCGCGCGATATAGACGAGGGCGTCATCACCGTGCGCATGATGGAGGGACTCTGATATGCGGATAGATATAATGACGCTGTTACCCGACTCGGTGTCGCACGTGCTGGGCGAGAGCATCATAGGCCGCGCGGAGAAAAAGGGCGTTGTCGAGATAAACGCCGTCCAGATCCGCGACTTCACCGACAACAAGCAGTTCCAGGTCGACGACTACCCCTACGGCGGCGGCTGGGGCTGCGTGATGATGGCGCAGCCGCTCAAGGCCTGCCTCGACCACATAGTCGAGCAGGCGGGCGAGCGCCGCCGCCGGGTCATATACATGTCGCCCCAGGGCAGGCCGTTCAACCAGGGCGAGGCGCGCCGCCTCCTGCGCGACTACGACCACCTCGTGCTGGTCTGCGGCCACTACGAGGGCATAGACGAGCGCTTTATAGAGGAGTGCGTCGACGAGGAGCTGTCGCTCGGCGACTTCGTGCTCACCGGCGGCGAGATAGCGGCCATGGCCGTGGCCGACTGCGTGTGCCGCATGGTTCCGGGCGTCCTGGCCGACGAGGAGTGCTTCACCGGCGAGAGCCACTGGGACGGAGTCCTCGAGTACCCGCAGTACACCCGCCCGGAGGTCTGGGAGGGCAGGGCGGTGCCGGAGGTGCTGCTCTCCGGCAACCACGAGAACGTCCGCGTCTGGCGGCGCAAAAAGTGCCTCGAGCGCACCATGGACAAGCGCCCGGACATGTTCGAGAAGCTTCAGCTGACCTCCAAGGAGGATCTGCGGCTGATGGACGAGATTAAAAAAGAGCGCGGGCTTGAGCCGCGCATATTCGACTACCGCCGCGGCGAGAGCGCCGACCTCGACAGGATAATGGAGATAGTCGGCTCGGCGCAGCGCTTTCTCGCCTCGCAGGGGCTGGACCAGTGGCAGAGCGGCTACCCGTCCCGCGCGGAGTTCGAGCGGGACATGGAGCGCGGCTGGTGCTGGGTGTTCGGGGACGAGGGGCAGATAGTCTCCGTCATGGCCATAGTGCCGGAGGACGACCCCTCCTACGCCGTCATCGACGGCGCGTGGCTCACGCCCGGCGGGAACTACACGGGAATACACCGCGTCGCCGTGTCGGAGGACTGCCGCGGCAGCGGCGTGGCGCGGCAGATGTTCGCGCTGGCCGAGGATCTCAGCCTCGGCTGGGGCAGAGCCAGCCTCAGAATAGACACCCACCCCGGCAACCGGCCCATGCAGCGCCTGCTCGCCAAATGCGGCTTTGCGCGCTGCGGCTCGATAAGCCTCGCCTCCGGCCCGGAGGCCGGTCACGAGCGCATAGCATTCGAGAAGGTGCTCGTATGATGAGGCTCACGGACGTCTCGGTCATAAAGGAGCTGCTGGCGAAAAACGGCTTCCGCTTCTCCAAGGCCAAGGGACAGAACTTCCTCACCGCCGCGTGGGTGCCGGAGCGCATAGCGGCGGAGTGCCTCGCGGACTCCGGCTCCGCCGTGCTGGAGAAAGGCCCCGGCATGGGCTGCCTCACTCAGCAGCTCGCGCTGCGCGCGGGGAACGTGCTCGCCATAGAGCTAGACCGCTCGCTCGAGCCGGTGCTCGCCGAGACCATGGCGCCGCACGCGAATGTCGAGGTGTTTTTCGGGGATGCTATGAGAGCCGATCTCGACGCCATGCTCACAGAGCGCTTCGGAGACCGCCGCTGCGTCGCCTGCGCGAATCTGCCGTATAACATCACGACCCCCGTGCTCGCGAAGCTGTACGAGTGCCGCAGGCTGGAGTGCATAACCGTGATGATACAGCGCGAGGTGGCGCGCCGCCTCGCCGCCGCGCCCGGCAGCGCGGACTACGGGGCGTTCTCCGTGTTCACACAGTGGTACACCGAGCCGGAAATACTGTTCGATGTGCCGCCCGGCTGCTTCATCCCTCAGCCGAAGGTGACGTCCAGCGTCATAAGACTGCGCCGCCGCGCCGAGCCTCCGGCGGAGGTCGTGAGCGAGGAGCTGCTGTTCAAAACTGTGCGCGCCGCCTTCGCGCAGCGCCGCAAGACGCTGCCGAACGCCCTCGGCTCTGCCTTCCCCGCCGGGAAGGACGCGATAGCCGCCGCAATCGCGGCCGCGGGCATAGACGCGCGCGAGCGCGGCGAGCGGCTGGGCATAGCGGAGTTCGCCGCGCTCGCGGACGAGCTCGCAAAGCTCTGAGCATAAGGCGCTGTTATGAAAGCGTGAAAATTCTTTTGGTGAATTAGCGTAAAATTCCCCGGACATTGAAGCCGGTTACGGTTCTTATTGTATAAACTTGGTTTCGGCAATAAAAATAGACTGGAATTATGACGAGCGGTTTGTTATAATTTCGATTAAGAATGTATTCCATTTTTAACAGAAAAAGCTTTGTTAGGAGGATTATCATGAACACCTATGGCCTTGAAGAGCTGGGTATCATCAACCCCAGCGCCGTTTATCGCAACCTCTGCCCCGCCCAGCTGACCGAGCATGCTCTCCGCCGCGGCGAGGGTGTCCTCATGCCCACCGGCGCCCTGTGCGTCAACACCGGCAAGTACACCGGCCGCAGCCCTGACGACAAGTTCATCGTCGACTCCGCCGGCGTCCACGACGAGATTGCCTGGGGCAAGGTCAACAAGCCCATCTCCCAGGAGCGCTTCGACGCCATATATGAGAAAATGGTCGCCTACCTCCAGGGCCGCGAGATCTTCATCTTCGACGGCTTCGCCGGCGCCGACCACAAGTACCGCAAGGGCTTCCGCATCGTGAACGAGCTCGCGAGCGAGAACCTCTTCATCCACCAGCTGCTCCTCCGCCCCGAGGCCGGTGAGCTCGAGAACTTCGTTCCCGATTACACCCTCATCGCCGCCCCCGGCTTCAAGTGCATCCCCGAGCGCGACGGCGTCAACTCCGAGGCCGCCATCCTCGTCGACTACGAGAAGAAGCTCGTCATCATCGCCGGCAGCCAGTACGCGGGCGAGATCAAGAAGAGCGTCTTCTCCGTCATGAACTACATCCTCCCCAAGGAGGGCGTGTTCCCCATGCACTGCTCCGCCAACATCGGCGAGGCGGGCGACACCGCCGTCTTCTTCGGCCTCTCCGGCACCGGCAAGACCACCCTCTCCGCCGACCCGAACCGCAAGCTCATCGGCGACGACGAGCACGGCTGGGCCGACGACTCCATCTTCAACTTCGAGGGCGGCTGCTACGCCAAGTGCATCGACCTCTCCGCCGAGAAGGAGCCCGAGATCTACAACGCCATCAAGTTCGGCTCCCTGGTTGAGAACGTCGTCCTCGACCCCGAGACCCGCGAGCCCGACTACACCGACGGCAGCCTGACCGAGAACACCCGCGTCGGCTACCCCGTCGACTATATCCCCAACTGCGCCATCCCCGGCATCGGCGGCACCCCCAAGGCCGTCATCTTCCTGACCGCCGACGCCTACGGCGTCCTGCCCCCGATTTCCAAGCTGAATAAGAACCAGGCGATGTACTACTTCGTCTCCGGCTTCACCTCCAAGCTGGCCGGCACCGAGCGCGGCATCACCTCCCCCGTGCCCACCTTCTCCACCTGCTTCGGCGCTCCCTTCCTGCCGCTGGATCCCTCGATTTATGCCGGCATGCTGAGCGAGAAGGTCGAGAAGAGCGGCGCCAACGTCTACCTGGTCAACACCGGCTGGAACGGCACCGGCAAGCGCATGAAGCTGAGCTACACCCGCGCCATGATTACCGCCGCCCTCAACGGCGAGCTCGAGAAGAGCGAGTTCGTCACCGATCCGTACTTCGGCGTCAGCGTCCCCAAGACCTGCCCGAACGTCCCCGACGAGCTGATGATTCCCGAGAACACCTGGGAGGACAAGGCCGCCTACGCCGAGACCGCCAAGAAGCTCGCGAAGTCCTTCATCGAGAACTTCAAGAAGTACACCCATATGCCCAAAGAGGTTGTCGACGCCGGCCCCAAGGCTGAGTGAGACGACTGAACAGCGCAACAAGAGGACGCCGCTTTTAGCGGCGTCCTTTTTACGGAGGAACAGGAATTGGATAATCGGAGACAGCTGTCGCAGTCGCTGGCGCTGGGAATACTGCTGGCAGTTAGCGGCGGCATGCTGGACGCATATACCTTTCTCTGCCGGGGCGGCATGTTCGCAACGGCGGAGACCGGAAACCTCGTGATGCTCGGCATAAGCGCGGCGGGCGGGGACTACAGGCGTGCGGCGTTTTACGTGCTGTCGGTGGCGGCGTTCACCTGCGGCATATTCACCGCCGAGATGATGAAGCGCCTCGACCTCACCATGCTGCACTGGCGTCAGTGGGTGCTGCTTATCGAGTGCGTGCTGGTGCTGGGCGTGTCGTTCATGCCGGAGAACTGGGATCTCGCGGTCTGCCTGATGGTGTCGTATGTGAGCGCCATACAGCTTGAGACCTTCCGCAAGTTCCAGGGCCGCAAGGGCGCGACCACGATGTGCACCGGCAACCTGCGCAGCGCCTCGGAGCTGGTATATAAAAAGGTGTTCCAGGGCGGCGAGGCCGGAGCGCACGTCTACTGGCTGCTCATAGGCTCGTTCGTAGTGGGCGCGACAATCAGCGCCTCCATAGCCCCGCGCTTCGGAGAGCGCAGCTCGCTCTTCGCCTGCATACCGCTCGGCGCGGCCTTCGGGCTGATGTTTTTAAAAAGCGACGTTTTTTCGGACAGAATGGAATAATCAAAACAGGCCCGCACAGCGGGCCTGTTATTTTATTACAAAGTCTTTGCACTGAGCGTATTGACCAAATATACGAGATGTGCTAAAATGCAGACAGGGCATTTTGACCACAAAAGGCACTAATATAAGGAGGGTAAACCACATGGCGACCAATCAGGAACTCTATCTCGAGCGGCAAAAACGTATGGAGACCACCGTCGGCCTCGGTCAGGCCGACCGCGTGCCCATAGTCCCCAAGATGAACTTCTTCTACGCCAACGCTTACGGCATCCCCACCTACGCCACCCTGTCCGATGTGCACAATATCATCCCCGGCCTCAGGAAATACCTGCGCGAGTTCCAGCCGGACGCCGTCTGGGGCCCCGCCCACTACGATATCAACGCTCTTGAGGCGCTGGACTGCACGTTCATGCGCTGGCCGGGCGCGAGACACGGCATCGGTCTCGACCAGTCCTTCCAGATTCTCGACGGCGAGTTCATGTACGCCGACGAGTACAAGGAGTTCTGCTTCGACCCGACCCACTTCATACTCACAAAATGGCTGCCGCGCCGCTACAAGGCGCTGGCCGGCCTCTCCAAGCTGAACTTCCACAACCTCTGCGAGATGGCGATTTTCGCGGGCGTCTCCGTGTTCGACGACCCCGACGTGCGCTTCGCCATCGACGCGCTGCAGCAGGCCGCGGTGCACTCGAAGAACTACCTCGCGGGCAACGCGGAGTTCTTCAAGGTCGCCGAGGAGGAGGGCGTCCCCATGGCGGTCACCATGGGCGGCACCTGCCCGTTCGACCTGCTGTCGGATAACTTCCGCGGCATGATCAACTGCGTCATGGACGTCGTCGCCCACCCCGACGAGCTGCTCGAGGCGCTCGACGTGATGACCGAGCTGTGCCTGAGCACCACGCTCAACGGCCTCATCGCCATGGGGCATAAATATCTGTTCATCCCGCTGCACGCCGGCGTCGATGAGTTCATGAGCCCGGAGGCCTACGCCAAGTTCTACTGGCCCGGCCTCAAGAAGCTGATGATGGCAGGTATCGACGCGGGCCTCACGCCCTACGTCTTCTGCGAGGGCAACTACAACACCCGCCTCGAGCAGCTGTGCGACGTGCCGAAGGGCAAGGTCGTCTACATGTTCGAGAAGGTCGACATCAAGCGCGCGAAGGAGACCGTCGGCCAGGTGGCCTGCATCTGCGGCAACGTCCCGACGGCGACGCTCATGTACAGCACGCCCGACAAGGTCAAGGACGAGACCAAGCGCGTCCTCGACATCTGCGCCCCCGGCGGCGGCTTCATCATGGACACCTCCATCGTCCTCGACAAATGCCCGCTTGAGAACCTCCACGCGATGTTCGACACCACTCTCCAGTACGGAAAATATTAAGCAACAAACAAAAAGAGCCGCCAACAGGCGGCTCTTTTATCAATTTACGCGTGCCTCGCAGAGTTCGCACCCGCAGGTGCGAATAAAATGAAATCATTTTCTCCCGCGACATGTGCGTGGGAGAAAATACTTCTCAGGCCGCAAGCGTGCGAGGCGTAGCCGAGTGCGACGCAGCGGACTGTACTCTCTTGTGCCGGAAAAGGCTCGGCCTTTTCCGGCAGATTTAGAGCCGCCAACTGGCGGCTCTTTTTTATCCTATAAATCCAAGATGTTCCAGCAGAATCTTCGCGCCCATGGCTATGAGCACGAGCCCGCCGAAGAGCTCGGCCGCTGACTTGCAGCGCGACCCGGCGGCCGCGCCTATGCCGACGCCTATGGCAGAGAGGACGAAGGTCGTGAGGCCGATGAAGCTCACGGCGGGCGCAATCTCGACCCGCAGGAAGGCGAAGGTCACGCCGACGGCGAGGGCGTCTATGCTGGTGGCGACGGCGAGTGGGAACATGGCCCTCGGCGAAAAATCGGGGCTCTCGGCCTCGGCCTCGCCGCGCGACTCGCGCACCATGCCCGCGCCTATGAGCACCAGCAGGATGAAGGCTATCCAGTGGTCGACTCTGGTGATCAGCTCCTTGAACTGCACGCCGAGCGCAAAGCCTATGAGCGGCATGAGGGCCTGGAACACGCCGAAATACAGCCCGGCAATCAGACAGTGCCTCACGCTCGCCCTGCCGACGGACAGCCCCTTGCAGACGGAGACGGCGAAGGCGTCCATCGAGAGGCCGACGGCTATGATGAAAAGCTCAAGCAGGCTCAAGGCTCAGTCCCTCCACACGCAGGGCAGCTCCGGACGCGCCGGGACGCCGCCGTACTGCTCGCCGGCGTAGCCGCACATTAGGGTGCAGCAGAGCTGCTTGCCGTCGGGGATACCGGCGAGGTCGAGGAGGGCGGGGTCGGAGGCGAAGAGCCGCGTGGCGAAGCCGCCCCAGCAGGTTGCGACGTTCTTCTCATGCAGCAGCAGCTCAAGCGTCGTCATGGCGATGGCGCAGTCGACGGCGGGGTTGTGGGCG
>CALWXY010000054.1 GCA_944385595.1 uncultured Oscillospiraceae bacterium | reverse complement strand
AGACCCTCGGTCTGCGCGACGGCGTCCGCCGCTTCCGCCTCGGCCACGACGCCGGCATCGTCTGCCTCGCCCCATACTCCGGCTGCGGCAGAGTGCGAATCTCGCCCGACGCCGTCCTCGACGGCTCGACGAAGCTCTCCGCCCTCGACGGCGACGCCCTCCGCTCCGCCCTCCGCGGCGCGCTCATGCGCCTCAGCGGCGGCCAGGATTTCACAATCGAAGCGGAATAACGACCCCAAGCGGCGCGCCCACCCCGCGCCGCTTTTCTTTGGCATTTTATCTGTATAATTCTAATAAAAATTTTATAAATTTTTGGCGATTTTCCCTTGTTATTTCGCCGCGAAAGTGGTATCATATCCAAGTTATGTAAGGTGATACAAAAACACAGGAGTGAGAACATGAGAGGTATACACAACAACATCGGCGACATACGCCGCAAGGTGTTTGCTGCCGTCGCCAAAATGGCCTACGACGGAAACTACTCTAAGCTCCGCGAGCTCCCGTTCGACATCCTCCCCGGCGAGGACGCCACCTATCGCGACAGTATCTTCGTCGAGAGAGCCATAGTCAGCGAGCGAGTCCGTCTCGCCTGCGGTCTGCCGCTCCGCTCCATCGACGACTACGCCCCCACCGACTCCGGCCTCGAGGCGAGCGTCGTCGCTGAAAAGTACTACAATCCGCCGCTGGTGAATATCATCAAATTCGCCTGCAACGCCTGCCCCGAAAAGCGCGTCATCGTCACCGACATGTGCCAGGGCTGCCTCGCGCACCCCTGCGTCGAGGTCTGCCCGAAGGGGGCCGTCTCCATCGTCAAGGGACACAGCGTCATCGACCAGGACAAGTGCATCAAGTGCGGCAAGTGCGTCGACGCCTGCGAGTACAACGCCATCATCAAGCAGGAGCGTCCCTGCTCCAAGTCCTGCGGCATGAACGCCATCGGCAGTGACGACCACGGCCGCGCCACCATAGACTACGACAAGTGCGTCTCCTGCGGCATGTGCATGGCAAACTGCCCGTTCGGCGCCATCGCCGACAAGAGCCAGATTCTCCAGGTCTGCACCTCGATCCGCAAGGGCGACAAGCTCATGGCCATCATCGCCCCCGCATTCGTCGGCCAGTTCGGCCCCGACCTCACGCCGGAGCGCCTCCCCGCCGCCATGAAGGCCCTCGGCTTCGCCGACGTCAAGGAGGTCGCCATCGGCGCCGACCTCTGCACCATAGACGAGGCTCAGGACTTCCTCGACAAAGTCCCCGGCGAGCTGCCGTTTATGGCCACGTCCTGCTGCCCGGCATGGAGCGTCATGGTCAAAAAGCTCTTCCCCGACCTCAGAGACACCATATCCATGGCGCTCACGCCCATGGTCCTCACCGCGCGCATGGTCAAGCGCAAGTACCCCGACCACAAGGTCTGCTTCATCGGACCATGCGCCGCAAAAAAGCTCGAGGCAATGCGCCGCTCCATCCGCAGCGACGTCGACTTCGTCCTCACCTACGAGGAGCTTGCCGGTATGTTCGACGCCAAGCAGGTCGACTTTGCCTCGCTTGAGGAGTCGCCCAAATTCGGCAAAGGCACCGCCGCCGGACGCGGCTACGCAGTCAGCGGAGGCGTCGCCGGAGCCGTCGTCGACCTGATCAAAAAAGACTATCCCGACCGCGAGGTGAAAATCACCTCCGCCCAGGGTCTTGCCGACTGCCGCAAGATTATGACTCTCGCCAAGGCCGGGAAATACAACGGCTATCTGCTCGAGGGCATGGCCTGCCCCGGCGGCTGCGTCGGCGGCGCCGGCACGCTCTCAGCCTGGAGCAAGGCCGCCACCGCTGTTGGAAAATATAAAAACGAGGCTGACAAAAAAGTCGCCGATGAGACCGAGTACGCAGACTATCTTGAGCTGCTCCTCGAGCTTGAGGACGACGACTGATTCGCCAGCCCCCAGAATACCAGGGGGGTTATAGATTTGGAATCCTATCATTTTATACTCGACGTGGCCATCATTCTGGCCGCCACAAAAATTCTCGGCCTGCTCACGGGCCGCATAGCGCTGCCGCAGGTCGTCGGCGCGCTGCTCGCCGGCCTCATACTCGGCCCGGCCTTCCTCGGCGTCCTCCAGGAGACCGAGTTCCTCAACGACCTCTCCGAGCTCGGCGTCATCGTTTTGATGTTCACCGCAGGACTTGAGACCGACGTCCGCGAGCTCCGCAAAAGCGGCGGGCCCGCTATGATCATCGCTCTGATTGGCGTCATCGTCCCGCTGATCGGCGGCGCGGTGCTCGCCTCCTTCTTCAACACCGGCGCCGACGTCATGCTCCAGAACGTCTTTATCGGCGTCGTCCTCACCGCCACCTCCGTCAGCATCACCGTCGAGACCCTGCGCGAGATGGGCAAGCTCTCCACCAAGTCCGGCAACGCCATACTCGGCGCCGCCCTCATCGACGACGTGCTCGGTATCGTAATCCTCACCGTCATCACCAGCGTCGCCGACCCCAGCTCCGGAGGAATCGGCACCGTCCTCATAAAAATTGCGGCCTTCTTCGTGGTCGCCCTCGTCGGCGGCTTGCTCCTCCACAAGTTCATCGGCAAGGTCACCGGCGGACCCGGCAGAGACCGCAGGCGCCACGCCGTCCTCTCCCTCGCCCTGTGCATGCTCTTCGCCTACCTCGCCGAGGAGCTGTTCGGCGTCGCCGACATCACCGGCGCCTATGTCGCCGGCGTCATCATCTCCAACACCAGCCGCGTCACCTACATCACCTCCAAGTGCGAGAGCCTCTCCGACATGCTGCTCTCGCCCTGCTTCTTCGCCAGTATAGGCACCAAGGTCGTGCTCCCGGAGATGTCCGGCTCCATCATCGCCTTCTCCCTGCTGCTGATGCTCTGGGCCATAGTCTCCAAGATCATAGGCTGCGGACTCGGCGCAAAGATATGCAAGTACAGCAACAAGGACTCCCTCCGCATAGGCGTCGGCATGATATCCCGCGGCGAGGTCGCGCTTATCGTCGCCAACAAGGGCATATCCTCCGGCCTCATGCGCGCCGATTTCTTCGGCCCGGTCGTAATCATGGTCGTCGCCACCACCATAGTGACGCCCATACTCCTCAAGTTCGTATACCGCAGCAAGGAGCCCGATTACGCCACCCTCGTCGAGTCTCCGCTGGTCGACCGCATCGAGGATCTGCAGAGCCTCGATCTCGCCACCCAGGCTCTTATCGATACCCATGAGCAGATGATAGAAGAGGGCAGATCCAAGCGCGAGGCAAAGAAAAAATCCGAGAAAAAGCAGTAAATACGACAAAAAATCCCGGCTTCGACGAAGCCGGGATTTTTTCGTTGTCACATATCGCTCACAGCAGGTGGACGCCCGCGGCCTTGCAGGCGGCGATGGTCTCGTCGTCCCAGACGGCGGCCTGAACCTCGCCGATGTGGGCCTTGCCCATGATCAGCATGCACAGTCTCGACTGGCCGATGCCGCCGCCGATGGAGTAGGGCAGCTTGCCCTCGAGCAGGAGCTTGTGGAACATGAGGTCCTTGCGCTCGGGGCAGCCCGCCTCCTCAAGCTGGCGCATGAGAGACTCCGGGCTGACGCGGATGCCCATGCTCGACACCTCGAACGGCACGTTGAGGACGCTGTTCCAGAAGAACAGGTCGCCGTTGAGCTTCCAGTCGTCGTAGTCGGGGGCGCGCCCGTCGTGCTTCTGGCCGGACTTCATTTTGCCGCCTATGCCTATGATGAAGGCGGTGCCGTTCTCGCGGACGAAGACCTCCTCGCGCTGGGCGGGGGTGAGGTCGGGGTATTTGTCCTCCAGCCCCTGGGCGGTGATGAAGGCGACCTCGCGCTTCAGCTCGGGCAGGTTCTCCAGCGCGGTGGAGATCTGCTTGAGGGTGTGGTTCACGTCGCAGATGGCGCCGACGATGTCGTTGACGGTGGCCTTGAGGTAGTCGATAGTGCGGTCCTCCTCGCGGATGACCTTCTCCCAATCCCACTGGTCGACGTAGACGGAGTGGAGGTTGTCCAGCGCCTCGTCGCGGCGGATGGCGTTCATATCGGTGTAGAGACCCTGACCCATGGGGAAGCCGTATTTCATGAGGGCGTAGCGCTTCCACTTGGCGAGCGACTGCACCACCTGGGCCTCGCGGCCTATGGCGGGGATATCGAAGCTGACCGGGCGCTCGACGCCGTTGAGGTCATCGTTGATGCCGCTGTTCGCATCGACAAAAAGCGGCGAGGACACGCGGCGCAGATTGAGCGCGCCGCTGAGGGTGTCTTCAAAAAGGCGCTTGAGCAGGCCTATGCACTTCTGAGTTTCATAGCGGCTCATGTTTGTGCGGTATCCCGCGGGGATCTCCACATGATTCATGGTGTGATTTCTCCTTTTTATACCTGAATGTTCATTTTATAATTGTGTAATCCAGTCCCTCACAGAGGATTCTGTCGCCCTCGCAGATCTCAGGCGGCAGCAGGGCGAGCGCCATTTTATTCTCGACCCCGTCGTCCGTGACGAGGATGGCGTAGTCGCCCCAGATGGTGCGGACTGTATACTCCACTTTCATTTCAGCACATCCCGTTTTTTTGATTAAATTATAACAGAATCCCTATTCGGAATAAAGTGTGATTTTTCACAAATTACCATGCAAAAACTAACAGTGCTGCAAAACTCCCCCGATATGCACGTCGGGGACGTACAAGCGTCCCCGAGCCGTATCAGCTTCCCTTATATTTTCTTCGCGTAGCCATCCCGCCGCGGATATGCCGCTCGGCCTTGTTCTGCTCGAGTACGCGCTTCACCTTCTGGTACAGCCCCCTGTCGAGAGTTCTGAGCCGGTCGGTGAGATCTTTATGTACGGTGCTCTTGCTGACGCCGAACTCCTTCGCCGCGGTGCGGACGGTGGCGTTGTTCTCTATTATGTACGCAGCCAGCTCACAGGCACGCTCCTCGATGTTTCCCTTCAATGGCTTACACTCCCTATCCCGTTATGTTCCATGTATATGGCACTCCGGCGATGGGAATGACTGAGTTAAAAAAATCCGCCGGTTAGACCGGCGGATTTATTATTGATTTTTCCGCGCTCAGAGCGCAGCGGTGTATTGGCGCGCCTTCTTGAGGAAGATGCCGAGGAACAGAGCGGCCAGCACCAGGCCGACCACGAGGCCTATCGGGTAGTAGACGGACATCGGAATGTTCAGCGGGGTCCACAGCAGGCCGAGGCACTCGCCGGAGACCATGAAGTAGGTCATCGACACGGCGGACATGAAGGTCGCCGGGACGGCGCAGATCCAGTAGTTTTTCTTCTGCTGCGCGAGGTACATGGCCGCGGCCCAGAGGGCGATCATGGCGAGGGTCTGGTTCGACCAGGAGAAGTAACGCCAGATGACGGAGTAGTCGAACTGGCCGATAATCGCGCCGGCGGCGAGCAGGGGCACGGTCAGCAGCAGGCGGGATTTGTATGTAGTCTGCTCCATCTTGAACCAGTCGGCCAGGGTGAGGCGGGCGCTGCGGAAGGCGGTGTCGCCGGAGGTGATTGGGCAGGCGATGACGCCTATCATGGCGAGCACGCCGCCGACAGGTCCGAGCAGCTTGGTGCAGACGTCGTAGACGACGGTGTTGGTGCTGCCGAACTCGGCGATGGCGGCCTGAAGTCCGCCGGTACCGTTGTAGAAGCTGACGCCGGCGGCGGCCCAGACCATGGCGATGACGCCCTCGGCGACCATGGCGCCGTAGAACACGCGGCGGCCCTGGCGCTCGCTGGTGCAGCAGCGGGCCATCATCGGCGACTGGGTGGCGTGGAAGCCGGAGATTGCGCCGCAGGCGACGGTGATGAACATGTACGGCCAGATGGGCTTGCCGGTCGGCTCAAGGTTTGTGAAGTTGTTCCACAGCTCGGGCATGTTGTAGTCGCCGCAGAGCGGGAGCACTATGCCGACGCCCAGAGCCATGATGATGAGGCATACGCCGAACAGCGGGTAAATCTTGCCTATGACCTTGTCGACCGGGACGAAGGTGGCGATGAAGAAGTAGATCAGGGTGACTATGAGCCAGAAATTGGTGTTCAGGGTCTCGGGGGTGAGCATGGCGAGCAGGCCGGCGGAGCCGACGGAGAACACCGTTCCGACCATGACGAGCAGGACTATGGAGAACACGCGCATGACCTGCAGCATTCCGGTGCCGAGGTATTTACCGGTGATCTCGGAGATACTGCCGCCGCGGTTGCGCATGGACAGCATGCCGGACATGAAGTCGTGCACGCCGCCGGCGAAGATGGTTCCGAGGACTATCCAGAGGTAGACCACGGGACCGAACATCGCGCCCATGATGGCGCCGGTTATGGGTCCGAGACCCGCTATGTTGAGGAGCTGGATGAGGAAGATTCGCCATCCCTTCATGGGGACGTAGTCGGCTCCGTCATTCATGGAGATGGCGGGCGTCTCTCTGTCGTCGGGGCCGAACACCCGCTCCACCACCTTGCTGTAGGTGAGATAGCCGACTACCAGCAGGACAATGCACGTAAAAAACGTAATCATCTTGTTTTCCTCCTGACTTTTCAAATTAGCAGTTACAAACACATCCCGACCTATTATATCTTTGCTATGACAATATGCAATAAAAATGTCACCGTTTTGCTCATTTTCAGCGTTTTTAATAATTCTAA
>CALWXY010000053.1 GCA_944385595.1 uncultured Oscillospiraceae bacterium | reverse complement strand
GTCCTCCGCCTTTGTGCTGCGGTCGGCTTACTTCACGTTGAAAGCGCCCATGCCGGGGAACTTCGCGACGTCGAAGAGCTCCTCCTCGATGCGGAGCAGCTGGTTGTACTTCGCGACGCGGTCGCTGCGGCTGGGAGCGCCGGTCTTAATCTGGCCGGCGTTGGTGGCCACGGCGATGTCGGCGATGGTGGTGTCCTCGGTCTCGCCGGAGCGGTGGGAGATGACGGCGGTGTAGCCGGCGCGGTGAGCCATCTGGATGGCGTCGAGGGTCTCGGTCAGGGTGCCGATCTGGTTGACCTTGATGAGGATGGAGTTGCCGACGCCGAGCTCAATGCCCTTCTTGAGGCGCTCAGTGTTGGTGACGAACAGGTCGTCGCCGACGAGCTGAATCTTCTTGCCGAGGGTCTCGGTGAGCATCTTCCAGCCCTCCCAGTCCTCCTCGGCCATGCCGTCCTCAAGGGAGATGATGGGATACTTCTCAGCAAAGTCGCTCCACATGGCGACCATCTGCTCCTTGGTCATGACGGTGCCGCGCTTGGGCAGGTGGTAGCAGCCGTCGGACTCCTCGTACCACTCGGAGGAGGCGGCGTCGACCGCGATGCGGAAGTCCTCGCCGGGCTTGTAGCCGGCCTTCTCGATGGCGGCGACCAGGGCCTTGAGGGCGTCCTCGTCGCTGTCGAGGTTGGGGGCGTAGCCGCCCTCGTCGCCGACGCCGGTGGCGGGGACGACCTTCTTCAGAGCGTGGAAGACCTCGGCGCACATGCGCAGACCCTCGCGGAAGCTCTCAGCGGAGACGGGCATGATCATGAACTCCTGGATGTCGACGCTGTTGGTGGCGTGGGCGCCGCCGTTGAGGACGTTCATCATGGGAACCGGCAGGGTCTTGGCGTTGACGCCGCCGATGTAGTTGTAGAGGCTGTTGCCGGTGGCCTCGGCCGCGGCCTTGGCGCAGGCGAGGGAGACGCCGAGGATGGCGTTGGCGCCCAGGCGGCTCTTGTTGGGGGTGCCGTCGAGCTCGATGAGCAGCTTGTCGATGGAGGGCTGGTCGAGGACGTTGAGTCCGAGCAGGGCCTCGGCGATCTCGCCGTTGACATTTTCGACAGCCTTCATGACGCCCTTGCCGAGGTAGCGGTCCTTGTCTCCGTCGCGGAGCTCGCAGGCCTCGAAGATACCGGTGGAGGCGCCGGAGGGAACAGCGGCGCGGCCGACGGTGCCGTCCTCAAGGGTGACCTCGACCTCGACGGTGGGGTTGCCGCGGGAGTCGAGGATCTCTCTGCCGAGAACATCAACGATCTCAAAGTACTGTTTCATGTTTTGTATTCTCCTTTAGCTGAAAAATTTGCATAAGTTTCAGGCGCCGGGGAGCCGCTGGCTCAACACATCCGGCATGAGACATTATATACCGCAAATCCCTCCGCGTCAATGCACAATGAGGCTGTTGCCCGTCATTTCCACGGGCTTTTCGAGTCCCATCAGCTCGAGCGCTGTGGGGGCGACGTCGGCGAGGCGGCCGGGTCTGAGCTTCACGTCCGCGCCGACGACGATGAACGGCACGGGATTGCGGGTGTGGGCGGTGTGGGGGGTATCGTCGGCGAGGTGGTACATCTTCTCGGCGTTGCCGTGGTCGGCGAGGATGATGCTTATGCCCCCCTGCTCGCTCACGGCCTCGACCACCTTGTGCACGCAGGCGTCGACCACCTCGGTGGCCTTGACGGCGGCCTGCATGTCGCCCGTGTGGCCGACCATGTCGCAGTTGGCGAAGTTCATGATGATGACGTCCTGCTTGCCCTCTTTGATGTACTCGACCGCCGTGTCGGCGACCTTGAAGGCGCTCATCTCGGGGATTAGGTCGTAGGTGGGGTAGTTTTTGGGCGAGGGTATGAGCACCTGGGTCTCGCCGGGGAATCCGTCGTCGACACCGCCGTCCATAAAGAAGGTGACGTGGGCGTATTTCTCCGTCTCGGCGAGGCGCAGCTGCGTCAGCCCCTGCTTGCTGATGTACTCGCCGAAGGTGTTTTTGATGACCTTGGGCGGGAAGGCAATCTGCACGTTTTTAAAGTGCTCGTCGTACTGCGTGGTGCAGACGTAGTAGAGCGGAAAGAGGCCGATTGGGCGGGTAAAGCCGTCGAAATCCGGCTCGGTGAAGGCGGCGGTGATCTCCCTCGCCCTGTCGGGGCGGAAGTTGAAGAAGATGACGGCGTCGTTCGGGCGGATCATGCCCTCCCTGTCGCAGATGATGGGGCGGATGAACTCGTCGGTGGAGCCGGTCTCGTACTTGGCGCGGATGGCGTTCACGGGGTCGTCCTCGTAGCGGCCGTCGCCGAGGACCATGGCGCGGTAGGCGCGCTCGAGACGCGCCCAGCGCTTGTCGCGGTCCATTGCATAGAAGCGGCCCATGACGGTGGCGATTTTGCCGATCTCCAGCTCGGCGCACTTCTCGACGCAGCCGCGCACATAGTCGAGGCCCGTGACGGGGCCGACGTCGCGTCCGTCGAGGAAGGCGTGGATGTAGACGCGCTCAAGATTCCGTTTTTTCGCCATTTCCATGAGCGCGTACAGGATGTCTATGTGGCTGTGGACTCCTCCGTCGGACAGCAGACCCATGAGGTGCAGACTCGCGCCGCTCTCGGCGCAGTAGTCGAGCGCCTGATTGTAGGCCTTGTTCGCGTAGAACCGCCCGTCGGAGATCTGGTCGAGAATCATGGAGAGGTCCTGGTATATGACCCGGCCCGCTCCTATATTCATGTGTCCCACCTCGCTGTTGCCTATCTGCCCCACCGGGAGGCCGACGTCCTCGCCGGAGGCGTCGACCGTGGTGTTGGGGCAGTTGGCCATGAGCTTATCGAGCTCCGGCGTTCTGGCAACATGGATGGCGTTGTGTTCGTCCGGAATGCCAATGCCAAAGCCATCCATAATAATAATGGCTATTGGGCGCTTGTCCATGCGCTCACTCCTGCGCCGTAGCGGCGATGATTGCGGCGAAATCGGCGGGCTTGAGCGAGGCGCCGCCGATGAGGCCGCCGTCGATATCGGGCATGGCGAGCAGCTCGGCGGCGTTTTTGGCGTTCATGGAGCCGCCGTAGAGGATGCTCATGGCTCTGGCGGTGCGGGCGCCGAGGCGGCGCTTGAGCACGGCGCGGATCTCGGCGCAGACCTCCTGCGCCTGCTCCGCGGTGGCGACGACGCCGGTGCCTATGGCCCAGAGCGGCTCGTAGGCGACGACGCAGCGCCTGGCCTGCTCCTCGGTGAGGCCGTAGACGGCGGAGCTGACCTGGTAGTCGATGTGCTCCAGCGTGAGGCCGCGATTGCGCTGCTCGAGGCTCTCGCCGACGCAGACGATGCCGGTCATCCCGGCGGCGATGGCGGCGCGGAGCTTGGCGTTGACCTTGAAATCGTCCTCATGCTGATACTCGCGCCTCTCGCTGTGGCCGACGATGACGTATTTGACGCCGAGGTCGGTGAGCATATCGCAGCTGACCTCGCCGGTGTGGGCGCCGGATGGGAACTCGCAGACGTCCTGCGCGCCGACGGCGACGCGGCTGAAGTCGCGCAGCGCCTTGCCGAGCGCGGGGATGAGCGGGAAGGGCGCGCAGATGGCGGCGTCGCAGGTTTTGAGCTTGGGCATGGCGGCGCGCAGCTCGTCGATGAACGGGCGGACGGCGGAGGCGGTCATGTTCATTTTCCAGTTGCCGGCGATGATGGCCTTGCGGTATTTTTTATTCATTCGATCACCTACTTATCGAGAAGGCACGCGACGCCGGGCAGCTCAAGGCCCTCGATGAACTCGAGGGAGGCGCCGCCGCCGGTGCTGACGTGGGTCATTTTGTCGGATAGCCCGAATTTTTCGACAGCCGCGGCGCTGTCGCCGCCGCCGATGATGGTGATGCCCTTGCACTCGGCCATTGCGCGGGCGACGGCCTCGGTGCCGTGGGCGAAGGCGTCGAACTCGAAGACGCCCATGGGTCCGTTCCAGATGACGGTGCCGGCGTCCCTGATGGCGTCGCAGAAGAGCTTGCGGGTCGCGGGTCCGATGTCGAGGCCCATCATGTCGTCGGGGATGTCGCCGCTGATGACGACGGGCTCGGCGTCGGGCGAGAACTCGCGGGCGGCGATGAAATCCTGCGAGTAGAGGAAGCGCACGCCGCGCTCCTTGGCCTTGGCGATCATGTCGCGGGCGTAGTCGAGGCGGTCGTCCTCGCAGAGGGAGGTGCCGATTTTGCCGCCCATGGCCTTGACGAAGGTGTAGGCCATGCCGCCGCCGATAATGAGCGTGTCGGCCTTGTCGAGCAGGCTGTTGATGACGCCGAGCTTGTCGCCGACCTTGGAGCCGCCGAGGATGGCGACGAGCGGGCGCTCGGGATTGTTCAGCGCGCCGCCGATGACGCGCAGCTCCTTCTCGACGAGGAAGCCGGAGACGGCGGGGAGATACTGGGCGACGCCCGCGGTGGAGGCGTGGGCGCGGTGGACGGTGCCGAAGGCGTCGGAGACGTAGATGTCGGCCATGGAGGCGAGCTTTTTGGCGAACTCGGGGTCGTTTTTGGTCTCCTCCTTGTGGTAGCGGAGGTTCTCGAGCAGCATGATCTCACCGGATTTCAGCCCGGCGGCGAGAGCCATGGCGTCGGGGCCGACGACGTCCTTGGCCATTTTGACGGGCTTGCCGAGCAGCTCGGAGAGGCGCGCGGCGACGGGGGCGAGACTCAGCTCGGGCACCCACTCGCCCTTGGGGCGGCCGAGGTGCGAGCAGGCGACGACGGCGGCGCCGTTTTCGAGCAGATAGCTTATGGTGGGGATGGCGGCGCGGATGCGCTTGTCATCGGTGATGACGTTGGTCTCTTTGTCGCGGGGTACGTTGAAGTCGCAGCGGAGCAGGACGCGCTTGCCGCGGACGTCTACGTCCTTGACGGTTTTTTTGTTGCAGTTCATATGGTTTCCTCCTTCATACAGCCATGGTCCAAGAGGCCGGGGAAGCCCTGCTGGCGGAGCGCCTCGAAGCAGAGGATTGCGGCGCTGTTTGCGAGGTTAAGGCTTCTGGCCTCGGCGCGGATGGGGATGCGGATGCAGCGGTCGCGGTATTTCTCACGGAGCGCGGCGGGAAGCCCGGCGGTCTCCTTGCCGAAGACGAGCTTGACGTCGCCGAAGAAGACGGCGTCGGCATAGCTGCGCGGGGCCTTGGTGGTTGCGAGCCAGATACCGGCGTCGCCGTGGCGCTCGACGAAGGCGTCGAAGCAGGGGTAAACGGAGACTTCGACAAGATGCCAGTAGTCCAGCCCGGCGCGTTTGACGGCGCGGTCGGAGATATCGAAGC
>CALWXY010000052.1 GCA_944385595.1 uncultured Oscillospiraceae bacterium | reverse complement strand
CCTCAAATCCGACGGGGAGGTGCTCCTCAGCAGCGCAAAGCTCAGCCGCGGCTTCGACACCGTCGCCGAGCTGAAGAGCGGCACGCTCGCCGAGGGCGAGAGCGCCCTGTTCGTCGAGGGCATATACATGGGCACCCGCACAATAACCGACGTGTTCACCGCCGCCGACGGGGAGATCCACAACATCTCCGCCACGAGCACCGGCATCAGCCCCACGACCCGCAGCTACCCCGTCTACTCCGAGGACATAAACGGCGACGGCATCACAGAGGTACCCACGACGCGCCTCGCCGCCTCGCCGGATGGGGAGGAGCGCTGGATATTCGAGTGGAAGCGCCTCCACGCCGACGGACGCATGGAGACAGCCGTCTCCACCTACCACTCGTATGAGGACGGCTGGTACGTCTCGGTCGACCTGCTGGCGGGCTGCAATATCTACATAGAGCGGGAGGAAACTCCCACGGCGAGCCGCGTGCTGTTCTCCAATCTCGACGACAGCGGCTGGCTCACCGAGCTGTTTTCAATAGAGACCTATACAGGAGATTACAGGGCCGAGCAGGCCGCCGCCTCCGGCGGCATCACGCTCGGAGCGGACGAGACTGCGGCTTACGCGCTGCACGTCATCGCCCCGTGGCTCGACGGAGACACGCTGGCGGAGGGCTTCGGCCTCATCCACAGCGGCTGGCAGAGCTCCGCGGCCTAAACTGGAGGTGACTTATGAAAATAGTTTTGGTACTTGAGGACGAGTCGAGCATACGCAGCTTCGTCGTCATCAACCTGCGCCGCAGCGGCTACGAGCCCATAGAGGCCGAGACGGGCGAGCAGGCTCTGGAGCTTCTGCGCCAGAACCCCGACACGCGCGTCGCGCTGCTGGACGTCATGCTCCCGGATATCGACGGCTTCGAGGTCTGCCGCCGCATCCGCGCCGGCGACTCGCGCATAGGCATAATCATGCTCACGGCCAAGAGCCAGGAGATGGACAAGGTCACCGGCCTGATGACCGGCGCCGACGACTACGTCACGAAGCCCTTCTCGCCGACGGAGCTCACGGCGCGCATCGACGCGCTCTACCGCCGCACCGGCGCCGCGGCGGACGCCGAGGCCTCATGCGAGCTGGTGCAGGGGCCGTTCAGGCTGAACACCCGCAACCGCACCGTCGAGAAAAACGGCCAGAGAGTGAAGCTCACGCAGATAGAGTACTCCATAATGAAGCTGTTTATGGATAACCCCGGCAAGGCCCTCTCGCGCGAGGACATACTCAACAGCGTCTGGGGCCGGGACTACTACGGCGAGCTCAAAATCGTCGACGTCAATATCCGCCGCCTGCGGATTAAAATTGAGGACAACCCCACAATTCCCACATATATCACCACGGTCTGGGGCTTCGGCTACAAATGGGGCGCCTGATGAAAATACGCGGCCTCAAAAGCCGCTGGATGTTCACGGGCACCGGCGTCACCGTGCTGATAGTGCTGCTCGGCGTGTGGCTGATTACATCGAGCATATACAGCAACTACCACCGCTCGGTGGAGACGGGGCTTGAGTCCAAGGCGACCACGGCGTCGGAGTTTTTCGGCGCCTACGTCACGCGCAGCTACGCCGAGTTCTACCACAGCGCCTGCGTTTACACTGAGGGCTTCGAGGACAGGGACAGGATAGAGCTGCAGTTCCTCAGCTCCGGCGGCAGGGTGGAGACCTCAAGCTCCGGCCTCACCGCGGGCACAAGGCCCGGCACGCCGGACATCATCGAGGCGCTGGCCACCGGCGAGATGAGCTCGTGGAGCGGCGACATGCCGGACACCGGCGAGCATGTGCTCGCGGTCTCCGCGCCGCTCAAGGATACCGACGGCAGCGTCATCGGCCTGATACGCTATATCACCAGCCTCCGCCTGGTCGACGCCGAGGTCACGCGCCTCTCCGCCGCAACGGCGGGAGTCGGGCTGCTCATAATAGTGTTCATCATCCTCTCAAACCTCTACTTTATAAACTCCATCACCGCGCCGGTCATAGAGCTGACCGGCATCGCCAAACGCATATCCGACGGCAGCTACGGCATACAGGCGGTCAAAATGCACGACGACGAGATTGGCGACCTCATAGACAGCATAAACGACATGTCGGTGAAGCTCGGCAAGAGCGAAAAAATGCAGACGGAGTTCATCTCGTCCATATCGCACGAGCTGCGCACTCCGCTCACCGCCATCACCGGCTGGAGCGAGACGCTCGCCTACGACGAGGCCATACAGGGCGAGAGCCGCCGCGGCGTCATGATAATCTCGAAGGAGGCGGCGCGCCTCACCAAAATGGTCGAGGGGCTTCTGGAGTTCACCCGCATAGAGGACGGGCGCTTCAACCTCTCGCTCGAGAAGATTGACGTCGCCGCCGAGCTGGAGGAGGCCATATTCACCTACGGCGAGCTGCTCCGGCAGGAGGGCATAGAGCTGCACTACGACCCCGATTACAGTGAGCTGCCGCCCATCACCGCCGACCCGGAGCGCCTGCGCCAGGTTTTCCTCAATATCCTCGACAACGCCGCCAAATACGGACGCGAGGGCAGGAGGATAGACGTCCGCATATGGCGCAGCGGCGAGTATGTGAAGATCTCCGTCCGCGACCACGGACAGGGCATACCGGAAAACGAGCTGCCGTTTGTGAAGCAGAAGTTCTATAAGGGCAGCTCCAAGGAGCGCGGCAGCGGCATAGGCCTCGCCGTGTGCGACGAGATAATCACCCGCCACAAGGGCAAACTCGACATTGAAAACGCGCCCGACGGCGGCGCAATAGTCACAGTCAGCCTCCCGACTGACAGCGAAGTTTCTGCAAATTAGAAGGAGCAAGCAATAGTTATGGCAAAAACCCCAGAAAGCTGCAATTCCTCGCCTTTCCGCACCTCCATAGGCGGTCAGGCCCTCATCGAGGGCATACTGATGCGCGGGCCAAAGAAACAGGCCATAGTCGTCAGGTCAAAGGACGGCCTGGTCAAAAAGGTGGAGGAGCTGAAGCTCATAAGAGACAGATACCCCATCCTCGGCCTGCCGCTGATACGCGGCATAATCACCTTCGGCTCTTCGATGGTGAACGGCGTCAAGGCGCTGATGTACTCGGCTGATTTCTTCCCCGAGGAGGAGGACGCCGAGCCGGACAAGTTCGACCTCTGGCTGGAGAAGACCTTCGGCAGCGAAAAGGCCCAGCAGATAATCATATATATAGCTGCCGTGCTGGGCATTTTCTTCTCCATCGCCATGTTCATCCTGCTGCCGACCTTCATAGCCGGACTGGTGCCGGGCATTGAGGAGAAGTATGTGATCCGCAACTGCATAGAGGGCGCGCTGAAGATATGCATCTTCCTCGGCTACCTCGCGCTTGTCTCAAGGATGAAGGACATACGGCGAGTGTTCTCGTACCACGGCGCCGAGCACAAGACGATATGGTGCTACGAAAAACGCCTGCCGCTCACGGTCGAAAACGTGCGTAAGCAGACGAGGCTGCACCCCCGCTGCGGCACGAGCTTTCTGTTCGTCGTCATCTGCATCAGCATAATCGTCGGCGCTTTCATACGCAGCGACCATGTGCTGATACGCATGCTGCTGCACCTCGCGTCGCTGCCGGTCATCGTGGCGATAAGCTACGAGCTGAACCGCTGGGTCGGCGGACACGAGAACGCGCTGTCGCGCGCCCTGTCCTGGCCGGGCATGCAGCTGCAGCACTTCACCACTTTTGAGCCGGACGACTCGATGATAGAGGTCGCCATAGAGGCGCTAAAGGCGGTCATACCCGAGGAGGAGGGGCAGGACGCCTGGTAAACTTGCTTGTAGGAATGATGATACTCAATGGCAAAGAGATATAATGACCTGTATATAGCCACACGCAAGGCGCTGCGCGACGCGGGCATAGAGGCGCATAGCCTCGAGGCGCGGCTTCTGGTCGCGGCGGCCTCCGGCAAGAGCACGGAGAAGCTGCTGCGCGACATGATGCTCTATACGAACGAGGACACTGAGCGCGCCCTCGCGCCGATGCTGCGCCGCCGCCTGGCGGGCGAGCCTGTGGCCTATATCACCGGCGAGTGGGAGTTCTACGGACTGCCCATAACGGTGGATAAAAACGTCCTGATACCGAGGGTCGACAGCGAGCTGCTGGTCGACCTCGCCGTGAAGGCCCTGCGCGGCAGGAAGATGGACGCAAGAGTGCTCGACCTCTGCTGCGGCAGCGGCTGCCTCGGCTGCGCGATAGCGCACGAGCTGCCCGCAACCCGCGTCGTGATGGTCGACGTGAGCGCCGAGGCGCTGGCCGTCAGCCGAAAAAATGTGATTCGCAACTCGCTGACGCCGCGCGTCACCTGCATGGAGGCGGACGCGACCAAAGCCCCGCCCATGCTGGTCGGCAACTTCGACCTCGTCGTCTGCAACCCGCCGTACATACCGACGACGGATATCATAGGACTCGACAGCTCCGTGCGCGACTGGGAGCCGCACCTCGCCCTCGACGGGGGCGACGATGGGCTGGACTTCTACCGCGCCGTGCTGAAATATTGGAAGGGCGTGCTGCGCCACGGCGGACTGCTCATGTTCGAGGTGGGCATAGGCCAGGCGGAGGACGTGAAAAAGCTGATGCTGATGAACGGCTTCCTCAGCGTCGAATCGGCCAAGGACACCGGCGGCATAGACCGCGTCGTCTGCGGACGGATATAAAATCAGAGATACAGAGGTGCACAGAAATGGCAGAAAAGAAAAAAGCCCCCGTACCAGAGGTCGGCCCCGCCTCCGACAAGAAGAAGGCGCTGGAGACGGCCATAGCTCAGATAGAGAAAAACTTCGGCAAAGGCGCCATCATGCGCCTGGGCGATGATATACCCGTGAACGTCGAGGCTATACCCACCGGCTCGCTGTCGCTCGACCTCGCGCTCGGCATAGGCGGAGTGCCCCGCGGCCGCATAATCGAGATATACGGCCCCGAGTCCTGCGGCAAGACGACGCTCGCGCTGCACATAGTCGCGTCGGCGCAGAAGGGCGGCGGCGAGGCCGCATATATAGACGTCGAGCACGCGCTTGAGCCGGCCTACGCGAGAGCGCTGGGCGTCGATATAGATAACCTGCTGATTTCCCAGCCGGACACCGGCGAGCAGGCGCTCGAGATAACCGAGCAGCTGGTGCGCAGCGGCGCGCTGGACGTCGTCGTCATCGACTCCGTCGCCGCTCTGCTGCCCCGCAGCGAGCTTGAGGGCGAGATGGGCGAGTCGAGCGTCGGCGTCGTCGCGCGTCTGATGTCGCAGGCGCTGCGAAAGCTCGCGGGCGTCGTGTCCAAGACCAACTGCATAGTCGTGTTCATAAACCAGCTGCGCGAGAAGATAGGCGTCATGTACGGCAACCCGGAGACCACGCCGGGCGGCAGGGCGCTCAAATACTTCGCCAGCGTCCGCATAGACATGCGCCGCATAGAGACGCTCAAGTCCGGCGGCGAGATGGTCGGCAACCGCACCAGAGCCAAGGTCATCAAGAACAAGGTCGCGCCCCCGTTCCGCGAGGCGGAGTTCGACATCATCTACGGCGAGGGCATATCCAAGATAGGCGAGATCATGGATCTCGCCGTGAAGCTCGAGCTTATCGACAAGGCGGGCGCGTGGTTCACCGTCGGCGAGCAGCGCATCCAGGGGCGCGACGGCCTCAAGACCTACCTCAAGGAGAACCCCGAGATCTGCGACGCGCTTGAGGAGCAGGTGAGAGCCAACGCATATAAGCTCATGAGCCCGCAGGCGAGAGCCGCGGCCAAGGCCGCTGGCCGCGCCGTCGACATAGCGGCGGACGATTTTGAGGGCTGATGACCGTCTCTGAGATACGCACCCGCGGCGACAGAGCCGAAGTGCTGTTCGAGGACGGCACAAAGCTGCAGAGCACGAAGAAAACCACCCTCGACTTCGGCCTCGCCAAAGGCTCGAAGCTCACGGACAGCGAGTACGCGGCGCTCTGCGCCGCCTCGTCGAAGGCGCTCGCGAGGCTGCGCGCCATGCAGCTCATCTCGCTGCGCGACATGTCGGCAAAAGAGATGCGCCGCAAGCTCATGGAGAAGGGCACATGCGAGCAGGACGCCGGGGACGCCGCCGAGTGGCTTCAGTCGCTCGGATATATAGACGACGCCCGCTACGCCGGGCTTGTCGTCCGTCACTACGCCGCCAAGGGCTACGGCGCCTCGCGCATACGCGCGGAGCTGAGCCGCCGCGGCGTCGCGCGCGAGCTGTGGGGCGAGGCGCTCGCCGAGCTGCCGGAGCAGAGCTCCGCGCCGCTGGAATTCCTGCGCCGCCGTCTGCGCGGCGGGGCCGACGAAAAGGATATAAAGCGCGCGGCGGACGCGCTGTGCCGCCGCGGATACTCATGGGAAGAGATACGCTCCGCGCTCGAGTGCTACCGCGCGGAACTGGAGGAATGAACATGCCTTATAAAATAGGAATCATCTCGCTCGGCTGCGCGAAAAACCTCATCAACAGCGAGCAGATGCTCTGGCTGCTGAGTGAGGCGGGGCACGAAATCACCGCCGACCCCCGCGGGGCGGACGCCGTCATCGTGAACACCTGCGGCTTTATCGACAGCGCCAAAAGCGAGGCCATAGACAATATACTCGACATGGCCGAGCTAAAAAACAGCGGCGAGCTGGGCAAAATCATAGTCACCGGCTGCCTGCCGCAGCGCTACAGAAAGGAAATAATGTCGGAGCTGCCGGAGATTGACGCCGCCGTCGGCGTCGGCAATTTCGACGATATAGTCGACGTTGTCGAGCGCGTCATGGCGGGCGAGCGGGTCGAGCTGTTCGGCAGCAACAACATCCCCGTCGAGGAGACCGGGCGCATACTCAGCACCGGCCCGGCCTGGGCGTATATCAAAATAGCCGAGGGCTGCAGTAACTGCTGCGCCTTCTGCGCCATACCGGCCATACGCGGCCCATACCGCAGCAGGCCGATGGAGAACATAGTCGCCGAGGCGAGGGAGCTTGCCGCGCAGGGCGTGCGCGAGCTTATCGTCATAGCGCAGGACATCACGCGCTACGGCAAGGACCTCTACGGCAAATACAGCCTCGCGGAGCTGATCCGCGAGCTTGCGAAAATCGACGGCATACACTGGATTAGGCTGCACTATCTCTACCCCGACGTGATGGACGACGAGCTTATCGACACCATAGCCGGCGAGCCGAAGGTTGTCAAATACCTCGACATCCCCATACAGCATATAAACGACACCATACTGAAGCGCATGAACCGCCACGGCGACGGGCAGCTCATCCGTGAGCTGTTCAAAAAGCTGCGCGAGCGCATACCCGGCCTCGTCATCCGCACGAGCCTGATAGCCGGACTGCCCGGCGAGGGCGAGGCGGAGTTCGAGGAGCTGTGCGAATTCCTGCGCGAGGCGAAGATAGAGCGCGCGGGCGTGTTCCCATTCTCGCCGGAGGAGGGCACCCCGGCGGCAAAAATGCCGGACATCCCCGACAGTGAGACGGCCCAGCGCCGCGCGGAGCTGATTATGGAGCTGCAGGACGGCATAATGGACGGATTCTACTCAAAGCTGCTCGGCAAAACCATAGAGGTGCTCTGCGAGGACTACGACGAGGACACGCAGACCTGGGTCGGCCGCAGCTGGGCGGACTCGCCGGATATAGACGGCATCGTCCGCTTCTGCGGCGACTGCGCGCCCGGCGAATTTGCAATGGTCGAGATAAACGAAATTTCCGACGGCGAGCTGTTCGGCACCGTCGCCGGAGAGGAGGAGTGAGAGTATGACGACAGCGAGCAAAATAACGCTTGTGCGCATAGCGATGATACCGTTTTTCTTCGCCGCCATGCTGATGGACTTCAAAAACCACGAGATAGTGTCGCTGGTGATATTCGCCGTCGCGAGCCTCACCGACGGGGTCGACGGCTATATAGCGCGGCACTACAATCAGGTCTCCAACTTCGGCAAATTTGTCGACCCGCTGGCAGACAAGCTGCTGGTCACGGCTGCAATGCTGATTTTCGTCGAGTGGGGGCGCATGCCGTCCTGGGCGCTGATGGTCGTGCTGGCGCGCGAGTTCGCCGTCACCGGCCTGCGGCTCATAGCCGTGGAGAACGGCCGCGTCATAGCCGCCGCCATGTCCGGCAAAATCAAGACTTTTGCGACCATGATTTGCATTATGATAATGATATTCGACGTCCCGCCCCTGTGGGACACCGTGTGCGTCTGGGTCATACTGGTGACGACGGTGGTCTCCGGCGTCGAGTACTTCGTCAAAAACCGCGACGTGCTGGATATGAAGAAATGAGAAAAAGGAGCTGCAAAGCAGCTCCTTTTTTATGCTCTTTTCAGGAGTTGACAATAGTCCGTTTTCGTACTATAATCCCTGGTACGATTTCGTACATTCTGCAATTCCGGAGGAAAAGATGGAGATAAAGTTCGCGGGACATCTGAGCGTCGCCGGCCTGCTGAAACTGAGCATACCGTCGGTGATAATGATGGTGTTCACATCTATATACGGAGTGGTGGACGGCTTCTGCGTCTCGAATTATGTGGGCAAGGCGGCATTCACCGCCGTGAATTTCATAATGCCGTTTCTGATGATGCTGGGCGCGGTGGGCTTTATGTTCGGCACCGGAGGCGGAGCGCTCATAGCGAGGAGCATGGGTGAGGGGCGGCATGAGCTGGCCAACAGACTGTTTTCCATGCTGGTGTATGTCTCGCTGGGCCTCGGTGTCGTGCTGGCCGCGCTGGGACTGGTGTTTCTGGAGCCGGTGTCGCGTGCGCTCGGCGCAGAAGGGGAGCTGCTTGAAAACAGCATCCGGTATGGCCGCGTGATACTTGCGGCCATACCGGCCTATATACTTCAATATGAGTTCCAGTGCCTGTTCGCGACGGCGGGCAAGGCGAGACTGGGACTGTATGTGACCGTGGCCTCCGGCCTCACGAACATAGTGCTGGATATGCTGTTTGTGGCCGTGCTGGATTGGGGACTTGAGGGCGCGGCCGTGGCGACGGCGATAAGTCAGCTGGTCGGCGGGCTGTTCCCGCTGTGGTATTTTGCGAGACCGAACGACAGCCTGCTCCGCCTCGGAGGGCCGAGCTTCGACGGGAGGGCGCTGGGCAAAATTTGCCTGAACGGCTCGTCGGAGCTCATGAGCAACATCTCGATGTCACTGGTAAATATGCTGTATAATGCACAGCTGCTGAAATATACGGGTGAGGACGGCGTCGCGGCGTACGGCGTGCTGATGTATGTGAGCCTGGTGTTTCAGGCGATTTTCATCGGGTATTCTGTCGGCACGGCCCCGGCGGTGAGCTATCACTTTGGAGCCGGAAACCGCGGTGAGCTGCACAGCATATTGGGGAAGAGCCTGCGGCTTATCGCGGCGTTCTCAGGGGTGATGTTTGCCTCGGCCTGCTGCCTGTCGCGCCCGCTGTCGATGATATTCGTAGCTTACGACGCGGCGCTGCTGGATATGACCGTGCGCGCATTTTATCTGTTTGCCATATCGTTTTTGTTCGCGGGTGTGGCCATATACGGCTCATCGTTTTTCACCGCTCTGAACGACGGCCCGGTATCAGCCGCGATATCGTTTTTGCGAACTCTGCTCTTTCAGACAGCGGCGGTACTTCTCCTGCCGCTGCTGTGGAGCGAGACGGGAATATGGATGTCAGCTGCGGCTGCGGAAATTATGGCAGCCGGAGTGACTGCGGCGTTCCTGTCCGCAAACAGGAAAAAATACGGATATTGACGGCTCAGAGCTCCGCGAATTTTTCTTTCAGCGAGAGCAGGAAGCGCTCGGTCAGATTTATATAGGCCTCAACGTCGCGCTCGTCCCAGGAGCTGAAGATCTCGTTCTCAACGCCGATGATGCGCATGGCCGTCCCGGCGGCGAACTCTTTGCCGCGCTCGGTGAGGCAGACATTTTTTGCCTTCCCATCGACGGCCTCGAGATATACGATACCGTCAGCCTCGAGACGCCGCAGGGCGGAGTTTACAGTCTGCTTGCTCAGCCCGGTCTGCCGGTTTATCTCGCTGAGCAGACAGCTGTCTCCGACGTTGCAGATGGCGTAGAGTATGCGCGATACGCTGTCGGAGACGCCGAGCTTGAGTGAGTACTCGTGGTATTCGCCGTCGATTTCGCAGAGCAGTTGATTCAGCCGCCTGAGGCTGGCAGAGCTAATATCTTGCATGTTTGCCACCTCCCGGAATATGCAACCATTATATTACGGCATATTCGCCCGGTCAACGGGGGAGTGCACTATAGGCAGCCGCGCGCCCAGGCGCGAGAGCAGCTCGTTTGTGATGGTCGAGCACTTCCCGGCCAGCTCAACCGCGCCTATCTCGCCGCCTCCGTCGCAGCCAATCAGCGTGGCGACGCCGCCGGGCGCGGCCTCCGACGCGGCGGTGACGTCGACGAGCAGCTGGTCCATGCACACGCGCCCGACCATCGGGCAGCGCCGCCCGGCGATGAGCACCTCGCCGCCGAGGCGGCTCAGCTCGCGCGGCAGACCGTCGGCGTAGCCGATGGCGAGCGCCGCTATGCGCCGCTCGCCCGCCGCGCGAAAGGCGAGGCCGTAGCCCGCGCCCTCGCCGGGGCTGAGAGTCCGCACCGAGGCTATCCTCGCCCGGAGCGAGAGCGCGCTCTCCAGCGGAAGCGGGCGGCGCACCGGCGCGCCGTCGCTGAGCACACCATACAGCGCGATGCCCGCCCGCGCAACGCTGAACTCAAGCGGCGGCAGGTTCAGTATGCCGTAGCTCGCCTGAATGTGCGTGTCGCCGCAGCGCAGCCCGGCGCGGCGGAGATTCGCAAGCGCCGCACGGTACAGCTCAAGCTGCCGCGCGGTGTAGGTCCCGGCCTCCGGCGACAAATCGTCGCTGACGCAGAGATGCGAGAACACGCCGCATACATCCAGCCCCGGCATGGCGAAGACCCGCGCGGCGGCATCGACATCCTCCGCCGGTATGCCGAGCCGGTGCATACCCGTGTCCAGGGCGAGCTGCACCCGCAGCGGAACGCCGGACGCGGAGAGCGCCTGGGCGTGCTCGAGGTCCACAACTGTCTGCTCAAGCCGATAGCGTCGCAGCTCCGCGGCCTCGGAGGCGGGCGTGTAGCCGAGAATCAGAATTCGCCCGCGCACGCCGCTCTCGCGCAGCGCCGCCGCCTCGTCGAGACAGGCGACGGCAAAGTCGCCGAAGCCCTCGCGCTCAAGGCGCTCGGCCACGCCAACAGCGCCGTGGCCGTAGGCGTCGGCCTTGAGCACGGCCATCAGACGGCAGCCGGGGCGCAGCGCAGAGCGCAGTACAATCGCGTTGCGGGCTATCGCGTCGAGCGAGACCTCGCGCCAGGCGCGGCTGAGAGGGGAGGCGCAGTTCACGGCTCGCCGCCCCCTTCGCACAGCAGCAAGGCCTCCGGCGCGACGGCGGTGCCGCCCGGCGGCACGTCCCGCCGCACGACGGCCCCCGCGCCGATGCGCGCGCCGTCGCCGACAGTCACGCCGCCGACTATGACGGCGCCCGCTCCTATGAGACAGCCCTCGCCAATCACCGGCGCTTTTCCGGAGACCTCGCCGATGGTGACGTTCTGATAGATGCGGCAGCCCGCGCCGATGCTCGCGTAGCGCGAGATGAACACGCCGTGCAGCCCATGCGGGAGCGACGGCCTGCCGCCGAACACCGCGCCGGGGCCGACGTAGCCGCCGTGCCGGTGCGCCGAGCGGCACATCAGCCAGGTGAATACCGAGCGCGCCGGGCGCGGCGCGCGGGAGCGGAGCCTGTACATAAGCCAGAAGAATCCGAGACTGTCGCCCCGGGAGAAATCCGTGAGCCAATCGCGCGCCCGCATCAGCAGCACCTCCGCCAGGAGGCGTAGACCAGCCCGCCGCAGTTGTCGCCGGAGACTATGAGGCAGGGGCTGTCGTCCATCCCCGCGCGCGGCGGGGCGGAGCCGTCGGTGCGGCAGACGATAATCTCATAGCCGCAGCAGCGCTGCCGGAGCGGGGAGCCGGGCGGATGCGAGCAGAGCAGAGCGATATACTCCTCGAGACACAGCCCCAGCCCGTCCATGACGATGGCGTGCGGCGGGCCGACCTAGCGGAAGTGCCACGGCTCGTGGGCGATACCGGTTATGCGCTCCTTGCCCTCGGGGTAGCGGAGAATGAAGCCGTAGCGCGCCGCGGCGCGCTTAAACTCGCGGCAGACGCCGCTGTCGGGGAACTCCGGCCTGATGAAGTCGAGGTCGCCGCCGCGCAGCCCGAGATCTATGGCAAGCCCCGTCTGATGCTCGCTGCAGCCGGGCGCGGCGACGTATTTGCGGGTGAACTCCTCGCCCTCGGAGCGCATGGTTCCGTCCCAAATCGCCTGCTGCTCGCCGCGGCTGCGCCAGCCGGAGACGGGCACGATGTCGCCCAGCCCGCCTACGGAGCGGACGCAGGCCTCCAAAAGCGCGGCGGCGCGGCGCTCAAGGCGCACGGAAGTGTCGCCGAGCGCGGGGGCGAGCTGCGGCTCCGACATGGCGCGCAGAGGATGCGAGCGGTTCACGAGGATGAGCGGGCCCGCGGCCTCGCTGTGCGCGCGCCTCATGACCGCGCCCCCAGCTCAATCAGCTCGGTAATCAGCTCGGAAAATTCCAGCCCCGCTGCCTTCATCATGTTCGGATAGCGGCTGTGTGAGGTGAAGCCGGGTATGGTGTTCACCTCGTTGAACACAATCCCGCCGTCCGGAGTGAGAAACATGTCGACGCGGGCAAAGACGCGGCAGTCCAGCGCTCGGTAGATGCGCCGCGCCGCCTCCTTGATCTCGTCGGCCTTTTCGGCGCTGATGCGGGCGGGACAGTGTATGGCCGAGGTCTTGAGCGTGTACTTCTCCTCAAAGTCGAAAAAGCCCTGCGACAGCTCAATCTCGTCGACCTCGCCGACGGTCAGGTCGTCGCCGCAGCCGAGCACGGCGCAGCCGACCTCGAAGCCGGGTATGGCCTCCTCGAGTATAATCTCACTGTCGTTTTCAAAGGCAAGGCGCAGCGCCGCACTTAGCTGCTCCGGCGAGGCGACGCGGCTCACGCCGAACGACGAGCCGGCGCGCACCGGCTTCACGAACAGCGGATAGCCGAGCCGCTCAGCCGCCGCGGCAATCTCAGGCTCTGCCGCGCCGAGCGAAAATACGGCGCTCTCCGGCACTCTTATCCCGGCTAGCCGCGCGAGGGCGTGGGCCCTGTCCTTGTCCATGCACAGCGCGCTCGAGAGCGTGCCGCAGCCGATGATGGGCGCGCCACACAGCTCAAGCAGCCCCTGAACCGTGCCGTCCTCGCCGTTTTTGCCGTGCAGGATGGGGAAGGCGGCGTCGTAGCGGATGTACGGCCTCGGCCCCTCGAGCAGCAGCAGCTTTCCGGAGCCGCGGTCTGGCGAGACGGCGCATGGCACGCAGCAGCTCTGATGCCAGCTGTCGTCGTCGAGGCGCGAGAGCGGCCCGGCGTAGTGCAGCCAGCGCCCGGAGCGGGTGATGCCCACCATTACGGGCGCGTAGCGCCTCGAATCCATCGCGGCGGCGACGGCTCTGGCGGATTGCAGCGATATAGCGTATTCGCTGGAGCAGCCGCCGAATATGACCAGAATGTTTTTCACAAGAATACCTCCCGAAAACGGCAAAACGCCTTGTCCTGATGACAAAAGCCTATCAGAACAGGGCGTTTTTTGCTTTCGTTTTATCTTGAGTAATTCTTGTGATTTTCTTGAGATATGGGCAGCTCGACGGAGAACTCGACGTGCCCGTCGGCGCTCGCGGCGCTGATGCTGCCGCCGTGCGCCTCGACTATGTCTTTGGCGATGGCGAGACCCAGCCCGGCGTTGCCGGTCTTTGTGCCGCGCGAGGAGTCGAGCCGGAAGAACTGCTCGAACATGCGCGAGAGCTTGTCCTCGGGTATGGTGTCGCCGGAGTTGCGGAAGCGGAGCACTATGCTGTGCTCGTCCGGGGCGGCGGTGATGCTGATGACGGAGTTCGGGTGGCCGTAGCGGCAGGCGTTGTTCAGCAGATTGTCAAAAACCCTGGCCATCTTGTCCCTGTCGCAGACGACCTCAAGCTTATCGGGCAGCGAGAGGACGCAGCGCTGGCCGCGCTCGTCGAGCAGGGGCTTGAACTCGCTGCAAATCTGCTCAAGCATGCGCCGCAGATTCACCGGATGCCGCTCAAGCTCGACGTGCGAGAGACTGAAACGTGTGATGTCGAAAAACTCGTTGATGAGGTCCTCCAGCCGTTCGGCCTTGTCTAGGGCGATGCCGGTGTAGCGCGAGCGCATGGCGGGCGACAGCTCCGGCTCGTCGCGCAGGAGCGTGAGATAGCC
>CALWXY010000051.1 GCA_944385595.1 uncultured Oscillospiraceae bacterium | reverse complement strand
GGGAAGTCCACGACCATGAACATAATGACCGGCTGTCTCTCCGCCACCGACGGAAAGGTGCTGATTGACGGCTGCGACGTATTTGAGGAGCCGCAAAAGGCCAAGGCCAAAATCGGCTACCTCCCCGAACAGCCGCCGCTCTATCTGAATGAGACGCCGCTGGAATATCTCCACTTCGTCGGCGAGGCCAAGGGCCTGCGCGGCGCGGAGCTGCGGCGGCAAATCGGCGAGGTCTGCGGGCGCACCGGCATAGACGCCGTCGCCGGGCAGCGCATAGCCTCGCTCTCGAAAGGCTAAAATAAAACAGGCCGCCGGGTCTCATTCGAGACCCGGCGGTTTTGCTTATACCATATAGTTTTCCTCGCCGTCTATGTATCTCTCGTAGTCGACGCGCGGCGAGGCGCCGTCGCTGCGAAAGCGCAGCCTGCCCGCCCAGCCGAGGCGGCGCACGGTGCCGTCCGGCCAGAGGGAGACGATATCGTCCTCAGGCCGCAGCTCGCCGCAGTCGAGGCCCTCGCGCTCGGCGTCGCTCATAAAGCGGTAGCGCATGGCCCTGGTTTTGAGGAGGATGTACACCCTGTTCTCCGCTGTGATAAGCTCTCTGATTGTTCTCATAGTACTGCTCCTTTTGATTATTTCTAAAAAGAGCGGCGAAAAAAGGCCCTATCGTCACGATAGGGCCTTTTGACTTTACCTATCGTTCAAGCATTAGCACCTTACCCGCAGGCAGGTTGCTGTGTGGTCACAGGGCTTGTCCCTCGCACACTCTCTATAGATACATTTATTCAGTTGCTTTGATTATACGCCTTTAATGCTAATAAGTCAATCAGGCGAAAATCTGGAGGGTGACGGTCAGCTGACGGCCCGGTGTGGCGATGTACTGTCCGTCGTAGTACATGGCGCAGGAGGCGCCGCCGTCGAGGTTGAAGGCGTCGACGCAGCCGAGGGCGAGCATCAGCTCGCGCATCTGCTGTATGCTCGCGCCGCCCGGGACGGAGACGATGACAAGCTTGCCGGAGGCGTCTATGCCGATGGCGGTACGCGGGGAGACAGCGGTGGTGAAGCGCTCCTCCTGGAAGCCCGCCTCAAGCTCGGTGACTATGGCGCCGTCTTTGACAAGGCGCGGAGCGCCGGAGAACATGCCCACAATGCCGTCCATGCGGAAGCTCTCACCGTTGTCATCCTTGACGTAGTAGCTCAGCTCAATGGAGCTGCCGACGGAGGGGGTGCGGTAGTAGTCGGTGGAGGTGTAGTCCCTGCCCATGAAGGCGACGTAGCCGTTCGACGGGATGGAGACGCTGCTTCCGGCGGAGACGCTCTGGTAGCCGGTGATGGCGCCGCCGCTCACGACCATGACGGTGCCGTCGACGTTGGCGGGGAAGCTAGAGCCGTAGGCCGGGGTGTAGAGGACGCTCGCGTAGCTGTCCTGCCACTCGGTATTGACCTCGTAGATGGACCAGCTGTTGCCGTCGGACTTGAGCTCGGTGAATATGCCGGGGCGGCCTATCTGCACGGAGCCGTCCTCATAAATGCCGAGGGAGGAGATGCCGGAGTTGCCGTAGAGCAGCTCGCCGTCGACCATCACATGGCCTATGGGCACCTTGAACTCGTCGTATGAGGCGAAGAAGTTGCCGTTAAACACGGCGAGCGCGCCGGACTGGGCGACGATGTCGCTGAAGTTGGCGGTGGCGCCGAGGGTATTCGACACCATGGCGGTCTTGATGGTGACGGAGGGGTCGGACACGTCGACCTTGAGGATGTGCGCGTCGACGCCCGCGACGTTCTGATAGGAGTAGCTGACGGCGGAGGAAGAGGGCTCGGGCTGGGGCTCCTCCTCGACCGGCTCGCTCGCCTCGTACTCGTACTTCACGAGGCCGCCGCCTATGACGCCGGCGTCAACGCCGGCCTGGCGGGTGAACACGCCGTCGGACACAAGGCGCTCAGCCAGGGTGACGGATCCGTCCTTGACGTCCATGGTGAGGGCGCAGTAAGAGAGGTCGACCATGTCGCCGCGGTTGAGCGAGACGCCGGCGAGCGTCTCGGCGGCGGCGGAGTCCATCAGTCCCTCGGAGGCGGCGAAGGCCAGCGCGTCGTTCCAGCTGAAGTCGCCCGCGGCGTCGTCGTAATCGAGGGCGCGCAGCAGGAGGGTGACGTAGCTCTTCGCGTCGAGCGGGCTGTTCGGGTCGAAGCTGGTGTCGCTGACGCCGCGGGCGAGGCCGTTCTCATAGGCGTAGGCTATGTAGTCCTTGCCCCAGCTGAGGTCGGTGAAGGGCGAGTTCTCCTCGTGGGCGAGGGCCTCGTCCTCAAGGCCGAGCAGTCTGATCAGCATGACGACGCCCTGAATGCGGGTGGGCGTGGCGTCGAGCTCGTAGCCCTTGTCGGTGCCCTGGAAGAGGTTCAGCTCCGCGAGCGCGTCGGCGCGCTCGGTGGAGAGCTCCGAAGAGCCGGAGGCAAACGCTGTGACGGACATGGCAGTTGCCACCATGACGAGCGCCAGCAGCAGAGCTGCGATTCTCATGTTTCTTCCGATTTTCAACTTGTATCTCCCCTTTAATTGGTTTATATGCACAAATTATAAATCCGCTTTTCCTCCGTGTCAAGCGCCGTCACTCAGATTTGAGGTAGCGCAGCAGCGCGGGGATTGCGCTCTCGCCGTCGCGCCGTCCGAGGTCGTAGACGGCTTGGAGCTTCTCCGGGTCGCTCTCCATGCGGCCTATCTCTATAGGCTCCGACGGGCGAATCACGAAGGCCCTGCCCTCGCTCTCCCACTCGCGCAGGCGCTCGACCTTGGCGTTATACGAGCTGTGCCTCTGCGCGAGGCGGCGCGCGAGCTGCGGAAATCTGCGGTAGCGCAGGCGGATCAGCGCGCGGTTCATCGGCTTTTTGCGGTAGTCCATGTCGCGGGTGAGTATGACCACGAGCTTTTCGCAGCCCCGTGAGGCCAGCCACTCAAACGGTATGCTGTCGGCTATGCCGCCGTCGAGATAGAGTCCCTCCCCTATCCGCACCGGCTTCGAGACGAAGGGCATAGAACCCGAGGCGCGCAGGACGTCCATCTGTTCGAAGACGTCGCGCACGAGCATATACTCCGGCTCGCCGGTCGACATGTTCGTCACGACAGCGTAAAACGGCACGCCGGAGCGCATATAGCGCTCGTTGTCGAATGGGTCGAGCTCATATGGCACGTCGTGGTAGGCGTACCGCGTGTTCACGATATTCCCCTCGCGCAGCAGCGGGCGCAGGCCCATATAGTTTTTGTCGCCGTTGAAGCGCTTGTTGTAGCGTATGACGCGCCCGCTCTGCCCGGACAGAAAATTCACTCCGAACAGTGCCCCGGCGGAGACGCCCACCGCGCAGTCCATGCTCACGCCGCGCTCCATGAACACGTCGAGCACGCCGGCTGTGTACATGCCGCGCATAGCGCCGCCCTCGAGCACGAGGCCCGTGCCTTTCACTTCAGTTTCCATAAATATCCCTCTTTTCCGGAATATTCTGATTATAGCACGCTGCCTCCCGTCTTTCAACGGAAACGGCGCGCCGCAAGATAAAGAGGGATAAGGAACTATTTAACGGCTGACAGACAGGTTGTAATAACAGAAAGCGGGTATATCACGAAATGCGGTATATCCGCTTTGTTACGCAATAGAACGCCGTTTTTGAGGGATT
>CALWXY010000050.1 GCA_944385595.1 uncultured Oscillospiraceae bacterium | reverse complement strand
ACGTTATAGGGGTTCTCCTGCACGAACTTCTTCCACCAGGCCTTTTTGACGTTGTTCTTCAGCTCAACGCCGAGGGGGCCGTAGTCCCAGGTGTTGGCGAGGCCGCCGTAGATCTCGCTGCCGGGATACACGAAGCCGCGGCCCTTGCACAGCGCGACGATTTTGTCCATTGTTTTGTCTTTGTTGTTCATGTTTATCCTCCTGTTACCGCGGCCGGCTGCCGCGGGCATTTAAAGGTCAATTACCACTCATTATATCCGCTCGCGAGAGCATTTGTCAACCGCCGCGGGACGCCATTTTGTCCTTGGCGTAATTGTACATCGTGCGGGTGACAATTTGGTCCGTTTTGCGACAAAATTATGCTTGCATAAATCCCGTCATGTATCTTATAATGTTTTATATCAAAAATACAGCGGCTCTCTGCTCCGTTGAAAAAGGAGCTTTTTTTAACGGCGGAGAGACGTGCGAATATATTGAAGGAGGGCGCCATGGCCCGTTCACATAAAGTTACCATAATATCCGCTGCTCTGTGCCTTACCACAGCGCTCACCATGTTCGGATGCACCTCCCGCGAGGCGGAGGCCACTCCCCCCGCGAGTTCTGCAATCGAATCGGTTGACATAACGCCGGCGCTCCCGCCCTCGCCCAGTCCCGCCGCGCCGGAGAGTGCCTCGCCCAGCCCGACTCCGTCGCCCAGCCCCTCGCCCGTCGTCGAATACCCCGACCTCGAGGCGCAGCCCGTGGTCGCCGACGAGTTCTTCGACGATGCCGCCTTCCTCGGCAATTCCCTGATCGACGGCTTCCGCCTCTTCAGCGGGCTAAATACCTGCGACTACTACTGCGCCACCAGCATGACCGTCGCCGGAGCGGGCGACCTCATCAGCCAGATGGGCCAGCAGCAGTACGGCAAGATCTACATCCTCCTCGGCATCAACGAGATTGGCTACGACGTCGACTACTTCATAGACCTCTACCAGAAAATGCTCGACGATATCCGCGAGGTCGAGCCGGACGCCGATATATACATCATGTCCCTCACGCCCGTGAGCGCCTACAAGTCCTCCACGAGCGACGTGTTCACCATGGACAGGGTGCGCATGTACAACGAGGGGCTGCATAAGCTCGCCGCCGACAACGAGTGCTGGTACGTCGACCTCGTCGAGGCCCTCGCCGGGGACGACGGCTACCTCCCCAGCGACGTCACCACCGACGGCGTCCACTTCACCGCCAGCGAGTACAAGGTCTGGCTGGATTACCTCAAGACCCACTACGCGCCCGACGAGGGCGAGCTCTGATACGGGGGATGTTTGTGATATGAAGAAACTGCTGCTGCTCCTATGCGCGCTCGCGCTGCTCACTCTCGCCGCCTGCGGCGGCTCCGCCTCCCAGGCCGACTTTGAGCCGTCGGAGCTGGCCGGCGCGCTGTACGACAGCGGCTGCTTCACCGACCTCATGAGCGAGATGGAGGAGGCCACAGCGCTCGAGCTGTACGGCATAGACCCCGAGAGCGTCGAGAGCTGCAAGGTCTACCTCGGCACCGGCGCAACGGCTGAGGAGATCGCGGTGCTCAGGTGCTCCGATAAGGACGCAGCCGCCGCCGCGGCCGAGGCCTTCGGCAAGAGGGTCGAGAGCCAGATAAAGGCCTACGAGAACTACGTCCCCTCCGAGCTCACGAAGCTCGACAAGGCCATAGTCCGCTCAAGCGGCAGCTACGCCGTCTACGTCACGGCGGCCGACGCCGACGGCGCCGGCAAAATCATCGACGAATACATGAAATAAACAATCCGCGCCGGTGCTCCCGGCGCGGAATTCCATATTCTCAGACAGGAGTAATTTATGTCCAGGAAAAACTGGTGGCGAAAGCTGCTGATCCGCCGCGCGGTGATAAGCCTGCTCATATTGGCGCAGATAGCATTTCTGATTTTCATGCTGATAGACCAGAGCGCCGCCACCGTGTGGCTCTACCCGCTTATCCAGCTGGCGGCGATAGTGCTGTCACTGCGCATAGTGAGCACCCACGAGAAGCCGGGCTACCGCATGGTGTGGCTGGTGCTGCTGCTGCTCTTCCCGGTGGCGGGCATACCGTTTTACATTCTGTTCAGGGCGCAGAGCGGCACGAAGCGGCTCGACAGGCGCATACGCGAGCTGAACTTCAAAGCCTGGCCGAGCCTCAACCTCAACACCCCCTGCGCCGACGAGGCTCAGATTCGCTGCGCCAGCCACCTCAAATCGCTCAACTACCTCACGCAGTACGCGCACTACCCCGTCTGCCGCCGCACGCAGACGAAATACTACTCGCCCGGCGAGAAATTCTACGAGGCCATGCTCCGCGACCTCGAGACCGCCGAGCACTACATCTTCCTCGAGTACTTCATCGTGAACGAGGGCGAGATGTTCTCCGGCATATTCAACATCCTGCGCCGCAAGGCGGCCGAGGGCGTCGACGTCCGCCTGCTCTACGACGACATGGGCTGCTTCCTCTCGCTTCCGGCGGATTTTGACCGCAGCATGGAGGAAAACGGCATCAAGGCCTCGGTGTTCAACCCGTTCACGCCGTTCATAAGCGCCATGCAGAATAACCGCGACCACCGCAAGATCTGCTCTGTCGACGGGCGCGTGGCCTACACCGGCGGCATTAACCTCGCCGACGAGTATATAAACCGGCTTGACCGCTTCGGCCACTGGAAGGACTCCGCCGTCCGCCTCGAGGGCGAGGCCGCCTGGAACATGACGGTCATCTTCCTCGAACAGTGGGAGCTGACGCGGCACGTCCGCGAGGACTATATGCGCTTCTACCCCTGGCGCGAGCGCCAGTGCGATACGCCGGACGACGGCTATGTCATCTCCTACGCCGACAGCCCCGTCGACGAGGAAAACGTCGGCGAGCATGTGTATATTCAGATTATCAACGCCGCGCGGCGCTACCTCTATATCTGCTCGCCCTACCTGATAGTAGACGACGCGCTCGTCTCGGCGCTGACGCTGTGCGCCAAAAGCGGCGTGGACGTGCGGATAATCACGCCTGACCGCGCGGACAAGCGCTTTGTTCACTTCACGACGCAGTCGTACTACCGGCAGTTCATCCGCGCGGGCGTGAGGATATACCAGTACACCGGCGGCTTCATGCACTCGAAGACCTTCGTGTCGGACGATGTGGTGGCGACGGTGGGCACGACGAATCTCGACTACCGCAGCCTCTACCTCAACTTTGAGAACGGCGTCTGGATGTACGGCTCGCGCGCCGTGGCGGAGGTCAAGGAGGACTTCCTGAAGACGCTGAGCCTCTGCCGCGAGATGCGCGAGGACGACTGCGAGTGCTCCGGGCTGCGCAAGCTCTGGCAGGAGTTTCTGCGCTTATTCGCGCCGCTGATGTGAGCCTCAAGCGGGGCGAATAATGCGGAACCATTTTTCTTTAAAAGAAAAAGGGTTCCGCACCTCCAAAAAGAATCTTTTTTGCGTGTATCCGAGCTGTCCGCGCCGCCGACACGGCGCCGCGTGGATTGAAGAGCGCATAGCTCCCACTCCGCGCCACGAGGCGCTCGCCGTCGAGAACTTCGGCAGTCTATGCTCCGACTTCGGGGCGCCTAACCTCTACAGAGTCGCCAACCCTGGCGCTCTTTCGCGCAAATACGAAAGCACCTGCCTCTGTGGCAGGTGCTTTGTGTTTAGGTGGATAGACGCAGAAGGTTATTAACTCGTCTGGGCACCAAGGCGTCCTTGCGGGGGGCTTAGACTGTCAAAATTGGGAGCGCGAGCGGCCGAGCGGTCGGGGGTGAGAGCGCTATCCGAATTCCTTTTACAGCCGCTCTACAGAGAACCGCACTCAGATACGCGGGCGGCGAGCGAACACTAACCTGAAACGACAAAACGGCGCGGGGACTGCCGTCCCCGCGAAGTTTCTTTTTGGAAGGGCGAAACCGTTTTTCTTTCTAAAAGAAAAATGGTTTCGCATTCCGCGTCATCGAAATGCAGAGTATTTCCGGAAGAGGCGGGGAACCCCTTGCTAGGGTTCCCCGCACCCCTCCTGAGCTTTTTAACGATAAGGAGTTCCGCCCGCTGCGGCGGGCGGCCAAAGGCGCTGCCTTTGGAATCCGCCGCCTTTTGAAAAAGGCGGGCGAAAACTTTTTGCTGCGCTTTGCCCGAGGCTAGTTCTCGAACAGCGCCGTCGAGAGGTAGCGCTCGCCGGTGTCCGGCAAAATCACGACTATCCGCTTCCCCGCGTTCTCAGGGCGCGCCGCGAGCTGCTTCGCGGCGTGCAGCGCCGCGCCGGAGGATATGCCGACGAGGACGCCCTCTGAGCGCGCAAGCGCCTTCGCCGCGGCTATGGCGTCGCCGTCGGCGACAGTCACCACCTCGTCGATGAGCGAGACGTCGAGCACCTTCGGCACAAAGCCCGCGCCTATGCCCTGGATGCCGTGCGCGCCGGGCTTGCCGCCGGAGAGCACCGGCGAGCCGGACGGCTCAACCGCCACGGCGCGCAGCGAGGGGTTACGCTCTTTCAGATAGCGCGCCGTGCCGGTGAAGGTGCCGCCGGTGCCGACGGTGGCGACGAAAATGTCGACCTCGCCGCCGGCGGCGTCCCAAATCTCCGGCCCCGTGCTCTCGTAGTGCGCGCGGGCGTTCGCGGGATTTTCAAACTGCCCCGGCACGAAGCTGCCGGGCGTTGCGCGGCGCAGCTCCTCGGCCTTGGCTATCGCGCCGGACATGCCGTCCGCGCCCGGCGTCAGCACTATCTCCGCGCCGTAGGCCGCGAGCAGCTTGCGCCGCTCTATAGACATAGTCTCCGGCATGGTCAGCACCAGCCGGTAGCCGCGCACGGCGCAGGCCATCGCGAGGCCTATGCCCGTGTTGCCGGAGGTCGGCTCTATGACGGTCGCCCCCGGAGCTATCGCGCCGCGCTCCTCGGCGTGGCGTATAAGCGCAAGGCCGACGCGGTCTTTCACGCTGCCCGCCGGGGTAAAATACTCGAGCTT
>CALWXY010000049.1 GCA_944385595.1 uncultured Oscillospiraceae bacterium | reverse complement strand
GGCGGCTATATCAAATTTGAATCACGCTCTCACCCCCGACCGCGCCACCCCGCTTCGCTCCGGCGCTCGATTTTGCAATAGCTATCGTCAAAGCGCCTCGCAGGGACGCCTTGGTGCACAGACGAGTTATTGGCCTTCTACTTCTATCCACCTAAAAGCAAAGCACCTACCTCAGAGGCAGGTGCTTTCTTGTTTGGGCGAAAGAGCGCCAAGGTTGACGACTCTGTAGAGGTTAGGCGCCCCTAAGTCGGAGTAGAAATTTGTCGAATTCCCCGATATCGAGCGCCTCGTGGCGCGGAGTGGGATTGAGCGCTCTTCAGTCTGGACGGCGCCGTGTCGGCGGCGCGGAGGCTCGGATACGCGCAAAAAAGATTTCTTTTTGGAGGCGCGGAACCCTTTTTCTTTCTAAAAGAAAAATGGTTCCGCATTTACCCGCGTTTCCGCGCCGAAGCGTCGGGTATGCACAGCTGGCCCCGATACTTCGCAACCGTCCGCCGCGACACCTCGCAGCCCGCCGCGGAGAGCTTCTCGGCCAGCTCCCTGTCCGACATCGGACGGAGCTTGTCCTCGCCCTCAATCAGCTCGCGCAGCAGCTCGCAGGCCCCGCGCGAGCCGACCTCGCCCACGGCGCATGAGAAAAAGTACGACATCGGGAACACGCCCTGACGGCAGCCCAGATATTTGTCCCGCACCGCGCGCCCCACCGTGCTCGCGTGCACGCCGAGGTCGGCGGCGACGTCCGCCTGCGTCATAGGCCGCAGCCGCGCCGTGCCGCCCAGGAAAAACTCCGACTGCCGCCTCGCTATGCTCTCCGCGCAGGCCAGCAGCGTGCTCCCCCGCTGCGCCACGGCCTTCGCCGTGTTTTTGAACTGCCTCAGCTTCTCCTCAAGATAGGCCGCGACCTCCGCGTCCTGCCCGCTCTCCATCATCCGCATGTAGTACTGGCTCGCGCGCAGGCGCGGCAGCGCGCCCGAATTCACGCTCACGCTCAGCTCGCCGCCGCTCACGCTCACTATAACGTCCGGCACGACGTACACCGGCGCGTCCTGCCGCTTGTAGCCCTCGCAGGGGTGCGGGTCGAGCCGCGATATCAGCTCCGCCGCGCGCTTTACCTCCGCCTCCGGCACGCCCAGCTCGTTCGAGAGCGCCCGCCAGCTCCGGCGCGACAGCCTGTCGAGAAAGCGGCGCGCCAGCTCGCAGGCGCAGCCCGTCTCCCCCATGCGCTCAAGCTGCAGGGCGAGGCAGTCGCCGAGGTCTGTGGCCCCGACGCCCGCCGGGTCGAGCGAGCGCACCCGCTCAAGCCCCTCGGCCAGCTCCGCCTCCGCTATCCCGCTCTCAGCCGCAAGCTCACCGAGCGGCGCGGGCAGCCAGCCCCGGTCGTCCAGGCAGGCGGCTATATACTTAGCCGCGCGGATATCGCCCCCGCCCTGTCTGAGCTGCTCGGCCAGATATGTATAGAGGTCCTGCTCAAGCCCGCTGCGCCCTGTGGCTGTGGCCAGCGGGTCGGCCGTGTCCTCCTCCGCGTCGCCGCGGTGGTAAAAAAGGTTCTGCCTGTCGTTGTCCTCAAGCCAGCGCAGGCGGCTGCAGAACTCCTCCGCCTCGCGGCGGCCCTCCGCCGTCTCGCGCTTCGGCGGCTCAAGCTCCATCACCGGGTTCTCCATCGCCAGCTGCTGAAGATATTCCTCCAGCTCCGCCGTGTTCATACGCAGCAGCTCCATGGACTGTATCATCTGCGGCGACATTATCCCCCGCTGCTTCAATGTCTGTTCTATCTTCATGCTAAATCACCCGCCAGCCGCTATTATTGCCCAAACCGGGCCGCAATTCTTGGCATTATTTACCATTTATGTTTATTTGCTGTTCTGATAAGCTTTTAAGTGCCTCCAGAGCGTGACGCGGCTCATGCCGAGCATGGCGGCGGCTCTGGTGTAGTTGCCCTCGCAGGCCACGAGCGCGGAGCAGATGCGCCCGTATTCGCTCTCGTCCCCGCGCGCGTCGGGCGCGGCCTGCGGCGCTTTGGGCGTCTCGACGGAGGCGGCGCGCCGCCGGCGCCGCTCTATCTCGTGGCGCATCAGGGCCACGAAGTTGTCGACGCTGCCGTCCGGCTCGGCCGTGGCCATCAGCATTTTCGCGAAGTTTTCCAGCTCGCGGACGTTGCCCGGCCAGTCGTGGCGGCAGAGCAGCTGCTCAATCTCGGCCTTGCGGTCCTCGAGCCGCGCGGCCAGCAGGCTGTTTTTCCGCACAATGAAGCCCACGAACAGCGGGAAGATGTCCTCCTGCCGCCTCCGCAGCGGAGGCAGCTCCAGCTCCAGCACCGCCAGCCTGTAGTAGAGGTCCTCGCGGAAGCTCTTCTGCTGCACCAGCTCCCACAGATTGCGGTTAGTTGCCGCTATCACTCGCGCGTCGAAGTTTATCACCTTGCTGCCGCCGACGTGGATGAGCTGCCGCTCCTGGATCACGCGCAGCAGCTTGCTCTGCAGCGGCAGGCTCAGCTCGCCAATCTCGTCGAGGAAGATGGTGCCCTTGTGCGCGACCTCGAAGTAGCCCTGCTTGCCGCCCTTGCGCGCGCCGGTGAAGGCGCCCTCGTCGTAGCCGAAGAGCTCGCTCTCCAGCAGGCTCTCGCTGATCGCCGAGCAGTTCACCGCCACGAAGGGGTTGTTCGCACGGCGGCTGTGGTTGTGTATCGACTGCGCCAGCACCTCCTTGCCCGCGCCGGTCTCGCCCAAGATGACCACGTTGTCGTCGCTCAGGGCAAACTTCTGCGCCGTCTTTATCATCTGCTCGAACAGGGGGCTGCGGCTGTCGTAATCGCTGAAGCGGTACTTCGCCACAAAGCCCTGGCGCGCTATCGTCGCGCACTATGGAGTCGGACAGAATGAAGTCCGCCTTGAGGTTCATGGACTCTATGGCGCGGATGAGCGCCTTGCCCATCTGGCCTATGCTGATGACGCCAATTCTCGGCTTCATGTCGGCTTTCCCCTCCGCTTTTCGAACTTTTTTGTCGATTTTACCACGGTGTTTCAATTTTTGCAAC
>CALWXY010000048.1 GCA_944385595.1 uncultured Oscillospiraceae bacterium | reverse complement strand
AGCCGGAATCCGGGCGCAACCCGGCGTTCGCCATCGCCGAGCTGACGCTGTATGTGAGAGAGGCGCTCTCCTCCGGAGACTTCCGCGGCATGGTGCTCGGCACGGTGATACACACAGAGCTAGGCTCGCGCAACTTCGGCGTCGCAGCCGGGGCGGGGGAGCTGTCGCTGACTCTGCGCGCCCACTACGAGGACGACATGCTGAAATTTGAGCACATGCTCACAGATAAGGCCGCGGCGCTCGCCGCGCGCGACGGACTTGCGCGTGCGCTTGAGAGCACGGCCGAGTTCTCCGACACGGTAAACGACCCCGAATCGGCGGAGCTGGTGCGCCGCGCCGCAAAAGCGCTCGGCTATCAGCTAATAGAGCTGCGCGAGCCGTTCCGCGCCTCCGAGGACTTCGGGCGCTACCTCAAAAAATGCCCCGGCGCGATGTTCTACCTCGGCACCGGAGCCGACCACGCCGCCCTGCACACGCCGGAATACGATTTCCCCGACGCGCTGCTCGAGACGGCGGTGGAGATGGAATATAGAATAATCTGCGAATGCTGAAAAAGAACCCGCCCGGCCTGATGCCTGGCGGGTTCTCTATTTATCTCGTAAATAACGCAACCGTCTCCACATGCGGGGTGCACGGGAACATGTCCACGGCGGCGGCGCGGCGGGGCGAGTAGCCCAGGCGCGAGAAGATTGCGGCGTCGCGCGCGAGGGTGGCCGGGTCGCATGAGACGTAGACCACGCGCTCCGGCGACATGCCCGCAATGCAGCTGATGACCTCGAGCGCAAGCCCCTTGCGGGGCGGGTCGACGACGCAGACCTTCGGCCTCAGACCGCGGCGGAGCATGGTCTCGGCAGCTTCCGCCGCGTCGGCGCAGATGAACTCGGCGTTTTGCACTCCGTTTTCGGCGGCGTTCCGCCGCGCGTTCTCGACGGCCTGCGGCACTATCTCCGCGCCGATTACGCGCTCCGCCTCTCTCGCGAGGCAGAGGCTTATGGTTCCGGCGCCGCTGTACAGCTCCAGCACAGTCTCGCCGGATGGCGCGGCGAACTCCACAGCTTTTTGATACAGCCTCTCAGCCTGCGGCGGGTTAATCTGGAAAAACGCCTGCGGCGACAGCCGGAATTTAAAGCCCGACAGCTCCGCCTCAAGCTCAGCCTCGCCCCAGAGCGTGTAGAAGTCCCCGGCGAGCACAGTGTTGCCTCTCGTCTTATTGATATTGAGCACGACGCCGGTGAGCTCCGGGCAGGCTTCCCGCAGCGCCGGGGCGAGGGAGGCCGTCTTTGCGCCGAGCCCCGCCGCCGATACCACGCAGGCGACGGCGGCGCCGCTGCGCGCCGTGCGGACGAAGATGTGCCGTATGCAGCCGCTCCCCGTTTTCTCGTCGTAGGCCGGGACGGAGTGCCTGGCCATCCACGCGCGCAGAGCCGCCGCGGCCGCGTCGGCTGTCGTCGACTGGAGCAGGCAGCTCTCAACCGGGACTATATCGTGACTGCGCGGCCTGAAAAATCCGCTCACGCCGTCGCCGACGGCGTAGATGGCCTTGTTGCGGTAGTGAAAGCGCGAATCCGCGCCTATGATCCCGTCGGCGCGGAAGTCCAGCCCGGCTATGTGCGCGAAGGCGCTGTTCACGCGTTCGAGCTTGAACGCCTTTTCGCACTCGTAGTCCATGTGCAGCAGGCCGCAGCCGCCGCATCTGCCGAAGACCGGGCAGGGCGGAGCGCATCTGTGCGGCGACGGCTCAAGCAGTTTCAGCCCCTTTGCGTAGACCGCCGAAGAGCTGACCTTGACTATCAGCAGCTCCCACAGCTCGCCCGGCAGGCCGCCGGGGAGGAAGACGGCTCTGCCGTCTATGCGGCAGACGCCCTGCGCCTGCGAGCCGAGGCTCTCAACTCTCGCTGTATATCTCTGATTTTTGGCAAGGGAACTCATCTGCAGTTCCTCCGTTAGAATTATTTTATGCCCGGCGGCTATTGTATCACAAATCGTCGGAAAAAACACTTTATTTTTACTGCTCAAGTGGTATAATGATTGATATTGCACCCACCCACGATTCTTAGCGAGGTATACCTATGAGAAAATTCCTGGACGGCGTCATGTACATCGCCCTTGTCATATTGGTCGTCATACTCGGCGTCATCGTGTGGAAAAACTTCACGCTGCGAGACAGCTCCCCGGTTGACCCGAATCAGCTTGAGGAGGAATACGTCCCGCCCGTACATTTCCCCAGCATGGATGACAAATACGTCCCCGAGGCGGGGGAGAACGCCTTCTCCGTCAATCTCGCCGTGGCCGGCGATATCGTCTGCCACTCCGGACTCAACACCGAGGCGCTCGACGAGGAGACCGGCGTCTACGACTACAGCGCCATCTTCGCCGAGGCGGCGCCCATACTCAAATCGGCTGATTACGCCGTCGCCTGCCTCGAGACGACCTTCCCGGACACCAAAAACTACACCGGCTACCCGACCTTCTGCTCGCCGGAGACTCTGGCCGACGCGCTCAGCGGCGCGGGGCTGGATCTCATATCCACCGCCAGCAACCACGCGCTCGACGGACTGGTCGGCGGCCTGCGCCGCACCCTCGACATTCTCGACGACCGCGGCCTCGCCCACGTCGGCACCTACCGCAGTCAGGAGGAGCGCGACGAGGCCGGCGGCGTGACTATGGCGGACATCGGCGGCGTCAAGGTCGCCTTCCTCGCCTACGCCTACGGCACCAACGGCGCTCAGATGTTCGGCAACGACTACTGCGTGAACATCTATCATGAGAACTACGTCGACGGCTCCGGCGAGATTAAATACGACATGATAAGCTCCGATATCGCCCACGCAGAGGAGCTGGGCGCGGACATCATCGCTGTCTTCATGCACTGGGGCGAGGAGTATGCCGTCACCCCCAACGACGAGCAGAACGAGCTGGCCGATTTCCTCTTCCGCGAGGGCGCCGACATCATCCTCGGCAGCCACACCCACGTGCCGCAGCCGATGGAGCTGCGCGAGGTCGAGGACAAAAACGGCAATCTCAAAACCGGCTTCATCATATACAGCCTCGGCAACTTCGTCTCATGCCAGAACGACCCGCGCACAAATCTCACCGCCATACTCAACATAGAGCTTAACAAAGACCCCGACAGCGGCCTCAGCTGGGTCAGCGGCGTCGGCTACACGCCCATGTTCATGGTCGACCTTGAGGACTACGGCATCTCGTCCATAGACGCGGGCTGGCACTACCGGCTCTGGGACCTCCACGCGGCGCTCGACAGCTATGACTCCGGCGACAATAAGGGCGTTATAAACGACGCTCTGCTCACAGCCATGCGTCAGGGGCTGGACGAGCTGCACAGCATACTCGGCAAAACCAACGACCTCTACTATCTGAACAGCGACACTCAAACAACAACAGGAGGATGAATACAATGAAATTTGCTAAGAGAATGAATCTTTTTCAGGAGGGCGTATTCGCCTCGCTGCTCACAGTTAAGAACAAAAGGCTCGCAAAAGGCGAGCTGGTCATCGACCTGAGCGTCGGCGCGCCGAACATCCCGCCCGCGCCGCACATTCTCGATGTGATAACCCGCGAGGTGCAGAACCCGAAAAACTACGTCTACGCCATATCCGACACGGCGGAGCTTCAGGACGCCGCCGCCGAGTGGTACCGCAGGCGCTACGGCGTCGAGCTCGACCCGCGCACCGAGGTCAGCTCGCTGCTCGGCTCGCAGGAGGGCCTCGGCCACATAGCTCTCGCCTTCGCCGACGAGGGCGACTACATACTCGTCCCCGAGCCCTGCTATCCCGTATTCGGCGACGGCCCGCTGATTGCCGGCGCCAAGCTCTACCATATGCCCATGCTCGCCGAGAACGACTTCATCATCCAGCTGCGCGACATACCCACCGAGATTGCCCGCAAGGCCAAGCTGATGACTGTATCCTATCCCAACAACCCGACCACAGCGCTCGCGCCCGACAGCTTCTACCGCGAGCTGATTGCCTTCGCCAAGGAGTTCGACATTGCCGTCCTCCACGACAACGCCTACAGCGAGCTCGTCTACGACGGCAAGAGCACCGGCAGCTTCCTCGCATTCGAGGGAGCGAAGGACATAGGCGTCGAGTTCAACTCGCTCTCCAAGACCTATGGCCTCGCCGGAGCCAGAGTGGGCTTCTGCCTCGGCAACCGCGACATAGTCGGCACGCTCAAGACCCTCAAGTCCAACATGGACTACGGCATATTCCTCCCGATACAGAAGGCCGCCGTCGCCGCCACCACCAGCGACCAGAGCTGCGTCGAGACCACGCGCCTCGCTTACCAGCGCCGCCGCGACGTGCTCTGCGACGCCTTCGACAAAATCGGCTGGCACATCGACAAGTGCCCCGGCACCATGTTCCTCTGGGCGCA
>CALWXY010000047.1 GCA_944385595.1 uncultured Oscillospiraceae bacterium | reverse complement strand
TCAGAGAGCAGCTCGCTGAAGAGCGCGGGGTCGACAGGCTCGTGCAGGCTGCGGCGGATGACGCCCCAGTAGACCGACTGGAGGCGGAACAGCTCGTGCATGTTGTAGCGGAACTGCCTGTCGCGCCGGTTGGGGAGGACGAAGGCGTTCACGACCAGCACGAGGGCGACGGCCATGCCGAGGTAAAACAGGCGCAGCTGTATGGCCTCCGCTTTCCCGATTGCCAGCCCGGCGAGGGCGAGCGCGAAGCCGGTGGCGTACATGGACTGCGGCCAGGAGCCGGGCGCGGAGCTGTACATCAGAACTATCATAAGGATAGAGAATGCGAAAATCTGCGGCAGGCCGGGCATCCACGGTGAGAGAACGTGTATGAGTATGCAGCCGAGCGCCGTGCCGATTGGGCGCGTGACCATGCGGTGGGCGCTCTCCTCGTAGCTCGGCTGGGTGAGGAGGAAGGCGTGGAGCGGGAACCAGTAGGTGTGCTCGAAATCCCAGAGGTAGCTGATGGTGCAGCTCACCGTCATCACGACGGCGAGGCGCAGGGCGAAGCGGAACTCATAGCGCTCCGGGCGGCAGCGGCGCAGTACGCCGAGCAGCAGCTCGCGGAGGCTGCGGCGGCGGGAGGAGCGCTTTTTGTCGACGCTCGGCTCGCGGCAGAACAGCAGGAGCATGTGCAGATAGCTGCGGTAGAATATGCGGAGGCGGCTGTTCGGCAGCGAGCAGTTGTCGAGCAGCGACTGCACGTCCAGCCGGAGGAGGGCGAGGTCGTCGATGCTGTCGGCGGAGCGGAGGCGCAGAGTGAGGTGCGAGAGGGCGCGCATGGCGTCCGGGAACTCCGGCATGGCGCGGGTGTCCGCGCTGCTGTCGGTGAGCAGATAGGCGGCGCGCTGGAAGAGCAGGGCGAAGAGGTGGAAGGTCTGCCTCTGTCTGTCCTCGGCGTAGAGGAATACGGCGCGGCTGTGTCCCATGCGGTGGAAGCGCTGGGCGCTCTCATACAGCTCCTGGTGCATGGCGCTGATGTTTGAGTTCGGGTCGCAGGCGAGCTGGGCGAGAATCTCGGACAGGCGCATGAGGCTCGACGAGAGCTGCGAGTCGGCCCCGGCGCGGGCTATGCGCGAGCGCAGCAGCAGGGCCGCCGACATGGTGACGGCGCAGAGCGCCGCCGCGGCGAGCTGAACGAGGAATTCTTCCGTCGAGACGGGTATGAGCTGCAGGAAGAAATAGGTCATCGCGAAGCCGAAGTGGCTTTTCGGCGCGAACTGGCTGCTCATGGAGACCACCAGCAGAAACGGCACGGTGAGGTTGAGCGCCACGCCGAGCAGCGTCGAGCGCGTCGCCGCGAAGGCGAGCACGCACATGAGGAAAAAGCCGCCGGATATGGCGACGCAATCCGCCGGGGTGTTGATTCTGGCGCTGCGCGTCTGGAAGACGCCGGTGGAGCAGGCGGCGACCATGATATAGTCGAGCCCGAACACGGCGTAGACTAGAGCGATTTGGATTATATACAGCACGATGGCGGGCAGAGCGTCCCTCATGCGGGAGAGGAAGAGCCTCACGCGCCTGCTGATATTATCAGTCAAGGTGTAGCCCCCAGTGAGAGGAGTGGTATATGTCACATTATAAACGATATCTTTACGCCTGTCTACGCCGCCGGGCTTCCGAATGTTTAACAAAAGATTTATTACTAAATTGTTGACACCATATAATAGCGCGGCTATAATATGACATGTTGTCGCAATGCGACAGTCTGTCATAAAAATGGAGGTGGCCGGATGCCGACGAGCACATTTTTCCGCCTGCCGGATGAGAAGAAGATGAGACTGATAGAGGCGGCCTGGGGCGAGTTCACGGGCGCGCGCCTGTCGGACGTCTCGATAAACAGAATAATCCACGCGGCGCACATACCTCGCGGCAGCTTTTACCAGTATTTTGAGGACAAAAACGACCTGTTCCTCTATCTGCTCGGGGACGTGCAGCGCAAGCTGCTCGCCATGCTCGAGCAGGCGCTGACGCTCGCCGGGGGCGATATTTTCCAGACCCCGCCGCTGATGTTCGACAGCGCGGTGCACTGCGCCGGGGGCGACCTCGTGGTGCAGCGCTGGCTGAAGGTGCTGAGCCTGAACCCGAGCGTCGACCTGATGCGCGTGTTCGACCCGCAGCCGGAGCGCCTTTTGGACGCCGTGTGGGACAGTATAGACCGCTCAAAGCTCCGGCGAGGCGACAGGGCCTTTGTCTGCCAGCTGCTTTCCATGCTGATAGTGGCGACCTGCTCGGCCATAGGCGAGGCGATGGCGCGCCCGGAGAACGCCGCGGCTCTGCGCGCGGCGCTTGTGGAGTGTACGGATATTTTGAAATTCGGAGGCGCGGCCGGGTGCCGCTGCGATGAGGAAAGGATGGCAGTATGCTGAAAAAACTGTTCAGTGCGGCGACAGCCGCGGCGCTCTCCGCCGCGCTGCTGTGCTCGCCCGCCTTTGCCGACGGCGGCGAGCCGCTCGGCTTCGACGGACTCGCCGACACGATACGCGAGAACTCACTGAGCTACCTCGCCATAGAGGAGAACATAGCGGCCATAGAGGCCATCGACTACGAGGTCATGGCCGAGGATATGCTCGACGGGCTGAACGAGATGTCCGAGATGAAGTGGCTGCTGATACAGATGCCGGTCAAGGACTCCTACGCCGTCAGCTCGCTCGACCAGTCGTACGACGCGCTCAAAGAGGCGTATGATGATTTAAAAGAGGGCAAGCTGCAGCAGACCGACGCCGACCTCGTGCGCCAGCTGCGCAGCGCCCAGAACCAGCTCGTCATGGCTGGCGAGTCGATGTACATAGCGCTCGGCGACCTCAGCCTCACGGAGAGCGGGCTTGAGCGCAACCTCGCCCAGCTCGACAGGAGCGTCGAGGAGATGAATCTGCGCTACGAGCTGGGACAGATCTCGGAGCTGACGCTCCGCCAGGTCGAGGTGCAGCGCAGCACGCTCGACAGCAATATCAAGACCCTGCAGATGAGCATGAGCACCATGTCTGCAAGCCTCGGCGCCATGACGGGCGCCGAGTCCGGCGGCACAGCCGAGCTGATGGCGCTGCCCACCGTCACCGACGAGCAGCTCGCAGAAATGGACTACGAGAAGGACCTCGAGACCGCAAAGGCCGCGAGCTACGAGCTGTACGACGCGAAAAAGACCCTCGACGACGCCGAGGAGACCTATAAGGACGCGGGCAAGGAGTACCACTACAACACGAGCAAATACGAATTCGTCGCCGCGCAGCACACCTGGGAGGCGGCGCAGCGCACCTACGAGTCTCAGGTGCAGAGCTTTGAGCTGAGCTTCCGTGCGCTGTACCTGCAGGTGCTGGATTACCGGCAGATAATCGACGCGCAGCAGGCCGCGCTCGAGCTTGCCAAGGCCAACCGCGCCGCCGCGGCGCTGCAGTTCGAGCTGGGCAAGATCTCGCAGAACGAGCTGCTCGACGCGGAGGACGCCGTCGCCGCCGCCGAGGACAGCCTCACCGGCGCGCAGATAGACCTCTTCTCCGCCTGGAACAACTACCGCTGGGCAGTCGACAGCGGCATACTCAACTGATTGGGGGACGACAAAATGAGAAGCTACAGAATACTGCCCGCCCTCATGCTCGGCGCGCTGGCGCTCAGCCTCGCCGGCTGCTCAAACGAGGCCGAGGCCTCCGAGACGCCGGAGTCCGACGCCGGCATAGCAGTGCAGGTCACCGCCGTCGAGAGCGGCGACATGGCGAGCGAGAACCGCGTCTCCGGGCGGGTCAGCTCGGACAACGAGCAGTCCATATACATATCCCAGGCGGCCAAATGCACCGCCGTCTACGTCCGCGCGGGCGACACCGTCGCGGCGGGCGACAAGCTCTGTACCCTCGACATGGCGGCGACCATAGCCTCCTACGACGCGGCCAGCACCGCATATAACGCCGCCGCGCAGAGCTACAGCGACCAGTCGGCCGTGTTCGACGCGCAGATAGCCATGTACGAGAAGAATCTCAGCGACCTGCAGGCCCTCTACGAGATAGGCGCCGCCTCGCAGATGGAGATAGACAACGCCGAGCTCTCGCTGATGAGCGCCCAGGCGACGCGCAACTCCACCCTCGCCCAGCTGGAGGCGACGATGAAAAACTCCGAGTCCCAGCTCGAGCAGCTCTCGGGCGTGCTCGAGAACGTCGACCACGACGGCAACGTCACAGCGCCGATAGCCGGCACCGTCGCCTCGCTCTCGGCTGAGAAGGACGCCTACGTCAGCGCGTCCATGCCGGTGGCCGTCATAGTTGGCGAGGGGGGCATGGAGGTCACCGCCGCCGTGTCCGAGAGCCTGGTCACCAGGATAAACTCCGGCGACACCGCCGAGGTCAGCGTCAGCGCCGCGGGGCAGAGCTTTGAGGCGACTGTGCGCTCCGTCGACAGGACGGCCAACGCCCAGACGCGCCTCTACAACGTGACGCTCACCGTGCCGGACGGCGTGGCCGGACTGCTCTCCGGCATGTCGGCGGACGTGCACTTCCTCACCGACGTTAAGCACAACGCGCTGATGGTGCCGACTGAGGCCATACTCACCGGCGGCGACGCTCAGTATGTGTTCGTCGCGGAGGACGGCACAGCCCGCTATGTCGAGGTCACCACCGGCCTCACCGGCAGCGGCGTGACCGAGATAGTCTCCGGGCTGAGCGAGGGCGACCAGGTCGTGACCGTGGGCCAGACATACCTCGCCGACGGCGACGCCGTCCGCATAGTGGAGCCGGAGGCCTGACAGCGCATGAGTATAGCAAAGCTGTGCATAAAGCACCGCGTGACCACCATACTCGCGGTGATAATGATAACGGTGTTCGGCGCCGTGTTCACGACACAGCTGCAGATGTCGCTGCTGCCGGAGATGGAGCTGCCCGCGGCCTACGTCATGTGCTACTATAACGGCGCGAGCCCCAGCGACATGGAGGAGCTGGTGACCCGCCCGCTGGAATCCGCAATCATGTCCGTCTCCGGCGTCGACTCGGTGCAGTCGAGCTCGTCCGACGGCGTGGCGACGGTGCAGATCAGCTATGTCGACGGCACGGACGTCGACATAGCGGCGACGAAGCTGCGCGAGCGCTTCGACATGCTGTCGCTGCCGGAAGGCTGCTCCGACCCCGTGATAATGAACCTCAATATCAGCGAGCTGATGCCGTCGGCCATGGTGGCGCTCAAGGGCAGCGACCTCTCGCAGCTGCAGGCTCTGGCGGACGACGTGGTCGTCCCCGCGCTGGAGCGCATAGACGGCGTGGCGTCGGTGAGCGTGAGCGGCGGCGTGACGCAGGAGATAGCCGTCGGCATAGACCAGAGCGTTGCCATGGGCTACGGGCTGTCGAACTCGTATATAGCGGGCTGCCTCGCCTCGGAGAACCTGCTGTACCCGGGCGGCGAGCTGCAGAGCGGCTCGCAGACGCTCACCGTCAGCACCGACGCGAAGCTCACGGGCGTCGACGATGTCGCGAACATACTCATCCCGCTGCCCGCGGGCGGCAGCATACGCCTCGGCGAGATAGCGACGGTGGAGCTGGTCTCCAACGAGTCGGACTCCGTCGCCAAAACGGACGGCTCCGCCTGCGTCATACTGCAGGTGTCGAAGCAGTCGGGCGCGAACGAGGTGAGCACGGCGAACGCCGTCTCGAAGCGCATGGCCGAGCTGAGCGAGGAAAACCGCTCGGTGGACTACAGCCTCCCGTACCTCGCCACCGACTATATAATGATGGCGGTGAACTCCGCGCTTCAGAATATCGCGATGGGCGTGGCGCTCGCCGCGATAGTGGTGTTCCTGTTCCTGCGCCGCTTCGGCGCGACGATGACCATAGCCGTCTCCATGCCGGTGTGCATACTCACGGTGTTCGTGCTGATGTACGCCTGCGACCTCACGATGAACATGATGAGCCTCGGCGGCATCGCCATGGGCGTCGGCATGATAGTGGATAACTCCATCATAGTGCTGGAGAACATCTACCGCTACGCCGCCGACGGCCACAGCCGCATGGAGGCCTGCGTGGAGGGCACGAAGGAGATTAGCGCCTCCGTCACGGCCTCGACGCTCACGACGGCGGCGGTGTTTGTGCCGCTGGGCCTCAGCGGCGGCATGGCGGGCATGCTGTTCAAGGACTTCTGCCTGACCATAGCTTTCCTGATCCTCGCCTCCATGGTGATAGCGCTGACGCTCGTGCCGCTTTTGTGCTACTTCCTGCTGGATGAGACCAAGGTACGCAGCCGCAGGCTCAAACAGGCGGCACAGGAGCAGCAGAAGGGCGAGAGCCGCGTCCGCCGCCTGATGGACAGATACGAGCGCCTGCTCGCGTACTTCGTGCGGCATCCCGCCCGCGGCATGATAGTCTCGGTGGTTCTGGTGGTCGTGTTCGCGGCCTCCTGCCTCTCGACCAAGATGGTGCTCATGCCCAGCATGGATCAGGGCATGGTGGCGATATGCGTGAGCATGCCCATAGGCTCCGAGCCGGAGGACACCGCCGCCATAGCCGACAGGGTAAGCAATATCGCCATAGAGAACGTCCCGGAGCTGAGCGACATATACTATATCTCTCAGGCCGAGTCGGCCTCCGTCACGCTGAACCTCGTGGATAAGACCGAGCGCAGCCGCTCCAGCGACGAGGTGGCAAACGAGCTGCGCGAGAAGCTGCGCGACATAGCGGGCTGCGAGATAAGCGTGAACGCCTCCGACATGACGGCCATGATCTCCAGCGGCGGCGATATCAGCCTCGACATCACTGGCGACGACTACAACACCCTCGCCATGATAGCGGACGACCTCGTCGACCGCATATCCGCCCTGCCGGACGCCGTGGACGTCGCCAGCTCGCTGTCGGAGCAGGTGCCGCAGGTGGAGATAAGCATACTGCGCGACGCCGCCTCGCAGTACGGCCTCACGGCCTCGACCATAGGCTCGGCGGTGCGCTCGGAGCTGACGGGCACGACGGCCACGTCGGTGACCATCAATAACCGCGAGTACGACGTGGTCGTGCGCGGCAACGGCAGAGCCGCCGAGAGCCTCGACGCGCTGCGCAGCCTGCAAATCAGCACGCCTTACGGCGGCACCGTGCCGCTCTCGACGGTTGCCACTGTGGAGGTCATCCAGGCCCCGCAGACCATAAACCGCGTGAACCAGTCGCGCGAGGTCTCCGTCACCGGCGACACGATAAGCGGCAACGTCACCGCCATGACGGCCAGCATACGCGAGATCCTCGACGGCTACACCCTCCCGGAGGGCTACACGGTGGAGATCTCCGGCTCCTACGCCGACATGCAGGAGAACTACTCCGACCTGCTGCTCGCGCTGTTCGTGGCGCTGTGCCTTGTGTACTTCGTGCTGGCGGCGCAGTTTGAGTCCTTCGTCATGCCGGTCATCATAATGATGATACTGCCCATAGCCTTCTCCGGCGCGCTGTTCGCCCTGCCGGTGACTGGCAGAGACATCTCGATGATCTCCATGGTGGCGCTCATCATGCTGGCGGGTACCGTCGTCAACGCCTCCATCATACTCGTCGACTACATCAAAATCCGGCGCGACAGAGGCGAGAGCAGGGAGGAGGCCATACTCCACGCCTGCCCGCTCAGAATCCGCCCCGTCCTGATGACGACGCTCACCACCATCCTCGCGCTCATACCGATGGCGCTGGGCATAGGCGGCTCGAACGAGATGATGAGCGACATGGGCATAACCATGATCAGCGGTATGCTGATATCTACGGTCATAACCCTGGTGTTCACCCCGGTGTTCTACATCGTGATTGACAATCTGCGCGGCGTGTTCAGCAGGAAGCGCCAGCCCGCGGCAGAATGAAAAATCGCCCGCTCCGTTTTGGAGCGGGCGATTTTTATTTATCCGTCTTAGGCGGAACCGTGCATATCATGCGCTGGGAGACTGTGTCGGCGAAAAGCTCCAGCCCCGGCGTCTCGACGACGGTGACGACATCGCCCCAGCGGCTGCCGGGCAGGAGGCGGGTGAGTATGTTCTCGCGGCTCTCGATGAAGTCCTTGCTGAATATGACGCCGCGCTCGCCACTCATAATGGCGCCGTAGAACACGCCGCTCTCGACGAGGTCCTGGAAGAAGTGGCTGCCGTATGACAGCTCCGGCAGCAGATGTCTGTCCTTGTAGGAGACCTCGAAGATGCCGAGCATGTGGCACAGCTCGGTGAAGTGCACCGGCACTCCGAGCGAGGTGGTCGTCGTGCCCCAGCGGCCGGGGCCTATGAGTATGGCGTTTTTGCCGTTCAGAATGGCGTTCAGCTCGCCGACGCAGCGGGCGACGCCATAGCGGTCATTCTCACTGAGGGCGAGGTAGGGGTCGGCGCGGACGAATACGACGTGGTCGACCTTGTAGTGGACGTTGCCGCCCATGAAATCGCCGTGCGTCTCGAAGAAGCAGGAGCTGTCCGGCGCGGGCAGGGCCACGGGCTTGCCGAGGCCGCGCGTCTGCAGCGGACGGCACTGAAGCAGGTTCAGACGGTAGCTGCCGTCGCGGGAGAAGTTTATGCAGAACTCGGTGTCCACCGGGTACTCGTAGACGGCCTCAAGCCTTCTCAGCATGGCGGATATGACGGCTATGAAGTCGGTTTTCTGGAACAGATTGGAAAAATCTATGATGTAGGCCCCGCCGGGGGGGTTGAGGCGGCGCTTGATCTCCTCCGTCTCCCAGTCGACCCTGCTGATGAGGGACTTGTCCATTCTGAGGTCGCAGTCGAGGATCTTGTCGCGGTCGGCGACGGCCAGACGGTCGCCCTCGGTGTCTATGTAGTCGATGTAGTGCTGGGAGAATTTGCGCGCGTCCTGATAGGCGGTGGGCGGCTTTTTGTTCGGGTCGCCGAGGTAGACTATCTGGGCGTAGTCGCCCTCGGTGCGGTCGACCGCGCGGGTGCCGAGCCCCATGACGAGGCGGAGCATGCCGGAATCCGTCGAGAGGCTCTTGTCCCAGACGTAGAGGTTTGAGGAGTTGCCGACGCCTGCCATATGCGGGAAGAAGCGGTTGCCGTAGTGGTCGCCGGAGACGCGCTGCACCAGCAGGGCCATCTGCTCGTCCTCCATCATGAGGCCGCGGTCGCGGCGGTAGTCGAGGGCGTCGCGGTTCATGGTGCTGGCGTAGACGGTTTTGACGGCGTTCTCGAACTCGGCGTAGCGCTGCTCCGGCGTGCCCTGGTTGGCGCAGAACACGCTGTCGTATTTTCCGGCGAAGGCGTTGCCGAAGTTGTCCTCGAGCAGCGAGCTGGAGCGGACTATGATGGGCGACTGGCCGTAGTAGTCGAGCATTTTGCGGAACAGCTCCTGCATATCATCGGAGAAGTGGCCGGCGAGAATCTGCTCGCGCAGCTGGGGCGCGAATTTGTAGTAGCCGTCCTCGGTTTTCTGGTCGAGGCAGAGGAACCAGCAGTTGTTCTGAACTATGTAGGTGTAGAACACGTCGGCGCCTATGTAGAACGAGTCGTGCAGCTCGAGCAGCGGGGTGAAGCGCTTTTCCTCGTCGCTCTCGAGGATTTTGCGGGCGAGCAGCATGCCGACTGTCTTGCCGCCGATGAGACCGGTGCCGATCTCGCGGTGCTTGATGTTTATAAGGTCGCGCAGCGTGAAGTAGCGCGAGCATAGCTCGAACATCTTTCTGCGCCGGTCGTCCTGGCCGGGCTCCGGGCAGAGCAGGAGGGAGACGAGGCGGCGCTTGGCCTCGCGCTGCTCCTCCTCGGAGCCGGAGAGCCTGGTGTAGGCGTCGTTGAAGATGACGTCCCAGTAGTCGAGCTTGTCCGGCTCGAAGCGGAAGTCGGAGAAGAGGAAGGAGGCCTCCGAGCTGGACGAGACGCATATGGCGGAGTCGCCGCTCAGCCGGTGCGGGAGGAACATGGTGGGCGAGTGGCGCTCCCAGACCTTCAGCGGATGGAGATAGTAGTTGCCGTTCACGTTGTAGAGGTCGAGGAGAAGCTGGGTCGTCTCGCGTATGCGCGAGACCGTGTATTTGGTGTGCGAGTCGCGTATCAGCGCGAAGTAGGCTATGGTGTCCAGCTGGAAGAGATAGGGGCAGGTGACCTTGAAGAAATTGCCGATCATATAGTCGGAGTGCCAGTATTTTAGGAGGTCGGTGAGGCAGTCGAAGACGTAGAAGGCGTAGAGCCCCTCGGCCTCGATTATGCGGTGCACCTCGGCGGCGAAGTGCTCGAAGCCCTTTTCCGCCGGCACGGAGTAGACGGCAATCTCCGAGGTGTCGTCCAGCACCGGCCTGTGTGTGCCGAAGCGTATGTAGATTATTCGCCGCCCGTCCTTTTTCGCCTGGGCGACGTACGGCTCCGTCACCTTGCGGTATTCGTCGAGGGAGTCGACCTGCCAGACCACGTTGTCGCCAAGTCTCAGCATGTCTATGACATCGTCAATGCCGCTGACTCCCGTGCTCACTCGTCTTTCCATAAAATACCTCCTTTCAATATGGTATCATTTTAATGCGATAAATCGACAGTGTCAACTGACGGAAAAGCAAAAAAGCGCCGCTGTTTGAGCGGCGCTTTTGTTGCGGCTATAGATTATTTGAAGAGCCTCTCAAGGCTGGCCTTGGGCTGGACGCCTACGGCGCCGTCGACGGGCGCGCCGTCCTTGAAGAGGACGAGGGCGGGGATGCCGGTGATGCGGTAGCGCTGCGCGAGAGCGGGGTTCTCGTCGACGTTCACCTTGCCGAAGACGACCTCGGGGTGCTCCTCGGCCAGCTCCTCGACGACGGGGGCGAGCATACGGCAGGGCATGCACCAGGACGCCCAGAAATCCACCAGCACGGGCTTGTCGGAACCCAGCACCAGCTCATCAAAATTGTTCTCGTTAAAGACGTTGACTGACATATGATGATTCTCCCTTCTGTATATGTAAAGAAGTATTTCCCTTAGTTGAGCCGAGTATAACACAGGCGGCGGGGTGATACAGTGATAAAGTCACATTTCGCCGGCGAGGTCTCTGAGACGTCTCTCGTCGAGCAGCTCGACGCTGCCGCGCCCCAGGCGCACGAGGCCGCCGTCCTGAAAATGGCGGAGCATTCGCGTCACGACCTCGCGGGGGCTGCCGAGATGGGAGCCTAGCTGTTCGTGCGTGATTTTGAGCTTTGAACTGCCGGTGAGCGCGGCCTCCTCGAGCAGCAGCGCGGCGAGGCGCAGCTCGAGCCGGGCGTTGAGCGTCTTATCCATGACCCGCATGACCTGCGAGAAGCGGCGCGCGAGCAGTGAATTCACGAACGACGAGAATACGAGCGAGCGCTCGGCGAGCGCCTTGCACACTCGCGACGGTATGAGCAGAACCTCGGTGTCGGCCTCGGCGCTTATGAATATGTCGGCCTCCAGCCCGCCTATGGCGCATGAGGCGGAGAAGAGACAGAACTCCGGCGGCGAGAGGCGGAAGAGGGTGAGCTCGCGGCCGTCGTCGGACATGGTCCAGACGCGCAGCCTGCCGGAGCGGACGAGCAGCAGGCCGAGACAGGCCTCCGCGCCGGAGGGGATGTCAAGCCCTTTTGGGAAGCTGCGCCCGGAGCAGTTTGCGCGGATGAATTCGCGGTCGTCGGGGCTGAGCCCGTCCCAGAAGGGGAGATATTTTTCAAAATCGCTCATGGAGTCCTCCAAAGCTCAAATAAGTACACATTCATTATAACCCGCGCGTCAAGCGGCTTCCAGATTTTAAGTTTGTCTCTGCGCGCCGCGCTGGAGTATAATCGGTTTTAAGCAAGGAGGTACATATATGATAGCACAGCTTGTGACAGACGTGGCGGTGTTTCTGCTGCTGCCGGATGGCGGCGCATGCAGCGCGGAGGAGGCGCCGGCGGGGGTGTCGCGCAGCCTCGCGAGCGCTGGGCTGACTCCCTGGAGCGGCTTCCAGGTGG
>CALWXY010000046.1 GCA_944385595.1 uncultured Oscillospiraceae bacterium | reverse complement strand
CGAGAACGAGACCCTGAAGGCGGCCAGTGTAGGTATGTACGAGGCCGTCGCTCTGCTCCACCTGCGTCACGGCGCCGTACAGCATGCGGCCGGCGCCAGGGGCGGTCAGTATGCACTTTCCGCTCTCGATGTACGGGGTGTCGGTGCCGTCGTCGTCGGAGTAGCTCTCGTCGTAGCTGATGATGTTGATGAGGCGGCCGAGCACATTCAGCTGGGCGATAATCGCAGCGCCGGGAGCGAGCTCCGTCGGCTCGACGCGGCCGAGCTCGTAGCGACGGTTATCCAGCAGGCCGACGACCTCGGCGTTACGGATAATCACGTCGGCGACGTCAGGCGCACAGACAAGATCGCTGGCGCGCAGGCCGCGCTTAGTCAGCAGACGCACCATCGTCTCGAGGTCGGCGAGGATCTTGGCACCGCTGGCGTCCCACATGGTAGTCGGGGTGTAGGTCGCGGGATTGGCGCTCTCGCTGTAATAGCGGACTTCCTTCTCGTCGGAGACGTCCGCGTCGTCGGCGATGTGCTTCATCACGCAGCCGTTGGTCAGCATGACCTGGGCACACATCCACTCCTCACGGCGGGTGATGCGCTCGCTGAGATCCTGCGCGTCCTTGAGCAGCATGGCGCGCTGCCTCTGCTCGGGGGTGAGGTTGGAGAGCAGAGCTTCGCCGAAGCCTCTCTTGCTCAGATCGTCGATAGTGAGCATGCGGCGCGGAGCGATGAACGGAGGCTCGTAACGCTGCATCTCGTAGCCCTCGCGCAGCACGGTAACGCCGCCCTTGCGGGGCGCAACAAACGGCGCGAGTTTCTTGCTGCCGTCACGGTACTCGACGAGGACGTCGGTGGTGGCGAATACGTCGGTCGACGCATTCGTCGGGAAATAGCGGTCTCTCAGAAAGCTGCTGGGCGGCGTGAGCTGCTCAACTGCCATCAGCAGAGTATGAGTGTCATAAAAATTGAAAGGCATGATTCTGTCCTCCCTCTCTCTTAGTAGTCCAGCGCGTCAGACAGCAGGATGCCGGCGTTGCGCAGGATTTCCTTGTCCGCCGCAGCCAGGGCATAGGTGCCGTCGGTGATGAGCTTGTTCGCGGCAAAATGCCCCGTGCGATACGCAAGGGCGACAACCGCGTCACCAGTGCCGGTGTCCACATCCTCAGCGAGGATGTAGGTGGCGTTGGTAGCCACAAGTGCTTTGGTGACCTTACCCATTGCCGCGCCGGCGGTGCCGGTGACAACGGTGCCCCTCGTGAGCACGCCCAGCGAGGCCGCAACGCTGATATGCACAACGTCAGCCTCGGGGATGGTGTCAACGATAAGACCGTCGTAGGTCACGGTGCCCAGGCTCTCGTGCAGTCTCTTAGCCATTGTTCTTACCTCCCATCAGAAGATTGAAGTTTTTGACTGCGTCCTCGACTTCCTTCGCCGCGTCCACAGTCTCCAGACCCTCGGGCTCAATGCCGCCATTCGCGGCGGCGCCTACAGCTGCGGCGCCGGACGCATTCGCGTCGGTCTGCATGTTGTTCAGCGTCTGAGCGCCGAGCGCGGCCTGAGCCTGCATCGCTCTAAGCGCGAGGCCGGCGGCGTCCAGCGGCGTGTCGCCGAATTTTGCCTCGGTCACAAGCGCCGGGTCGATAGCGCCCTGGATGCTCTCGATGTCCTGGAGCCTAGCGCGCTCCGCGGCTACTCCCTCAGCACGGGCTGCCGCTTCCACCTGCGCCGTGAGCTCAGGGAATGCCGCTCTCAGCTCGTCTACGTTCTTGATGTCCACTGTCTGTTCGGTCTCCCTTCCAGTTTTAGATTTATCCTCAACCGGCGCAGATGCCGGGGCGGATACGTTGGCTTTCGCCGCCGCGGGAATAATAGGCAGCCCCGCGGGGATGTTGTGCATGCCTCGAGTGCTCATACGCACGCCGTTCACCTCGAGGAACGATTTGTCGGCAGCCAGGCTCATACTCACCTCGACGCCGGTGTCGATTACCTCGTCGGCAAGGCCGGCGTCGACAGCCTCCTGGCCGGTGAGCCAGGTCTCGCGGTCGAGCATGGTCTTGAGCTCTGCGCTCTCGCGGCCGCTCGCCTCGGCATACACAGCGATGGCGGCCTTGTTGCCGGCGTCGAGCTGTTTGATGACGCCGCGCAGGTCGCCGCTCTGGTAATAGCCATACAAAAAGCCGGCGGCCTGATGAATCATCAGATTACTGCCGGCATTCATGCGGCGGGTATTGCCCGCCTGGAAAATGATAGAGCCCGCGGAGGCCGCGAGCCCGTCGTTGATGGTGGTGATATTGGCGGGCAGAGCTTTCAGGCGGTTGTATATCGAGATGCCGCCGTACAGGTCGCCGCCGACGCTGTTGATATGCACGGTGATGTTTGCCTTGTCTTTAAGCCCGTCCAGGTCGCGGAGGAACTCGTCGAGCATGATGAAATTCCCTCCGACAGGCTCTCCCGTCCAAAAATTGATCGGACGAGTATCGACGACCTCACCATACATGTTTATCTCGGCGTCGTTCTCACCGACGTCGAGGATGTTATAAGCTCTGATGATTTCAGGTGGCATTGTCGCCGCCTCCTTCCGTAGTATTCGTGTCATCCGGCTCCTGCGCCGGCGCGGGCTGCTGCTGCGAGCTGCCGCCGTTGGCTTCCTTGAGGCGCTGATTCTCCAGCTTGAGCCGGTCGACATTCGCTCCGTACTCGCTGCCGTTGAGTTTGACGGCCTCTGCCTCGCGGGTGGTCAGTCCGTTCTCTATGGCGGTCACGGCCGCCTGAACTTCCTTGGTCGGGTCGAGCTGGCCGGCACTTGGTCCAATCCACTGTGCCCCGAGGTACGCCTGGCGAATTATCGGGTCGGTGAGAAACCCAGGAGCGACGATGCGCCCACGGGCGACGGCCTCGGTCAGCCATATCTCATATACCGGCTGGCAGAAATCCTTGGTCAGCCATTCACGACGCATCCGAAACGCCTTCCACGCCTCGAGCAGCGCAGCGCGGCTCGCGGAGTAGCTGGAGTTGAACGACATGAGCAGCAGGTCGGCCGGAATCTCCAGCGCCGCGCCCACCTGCTCCGCCATCGACCGCATAAACGTGTCAAAGCCCGTGTTCGGGTGCGTGGGGCTGAACGCGTCCACGCTCTCGCCGGGGTCGAGCATGTTGATGGTGCCGGCGCCCATTTCGTATTCGTTCGGGTCGCGGCTGACTTCCTCGACGCCGTCAGCGCCGACCTCGTTGAACGGCATGTCGTTCGAGCCGGCCTCGGTTTTGATGAACGCGGTGAAAAAGCTCTGGACGACTGCAGCCGTAATCTCGGCCTCTGTATAGCGCCGCATCTGCAGCACGGGCTCCATAACCTGCGCGAGGTAGGGAACGCCGCGGTACTGGTCGGGGCGCTCGCTGTCCATGACGTGCAGCACGTTCGGCAGGCCGGTCGCCGCGCCGTAGGCGAGGACACGCTGATACTCGGTAGGCGTTACCGTGCTCTGGTACGGATAGGTGTTGGCGATGTAGTACGCCACAACACGCCCGTCGCTGTTCACCTCGACGCCATCGAATATCGTATTCCCGTTTTTCGCCGTGCCGGTGGTCGTCAGGATGCCGACGCCGCCGTCTGCGGTCGGTGTCCTCACACGGTCGGCCTCGATGATGTGCAGCCGCAGGCTGTAGGGCATTAAGAGCGTCGGCTGGTAGCGTTTGATGAGTGCGAACACGTCCCCGGACATCGGCCAAGACAGCATAACCAGCTGCTGCAGGCCGTAGAAATCGTTGACGCCGGTGGCGTCGCAGGCGTCCTTGCGGTTTGCCCAGAGCGAGAACTCGGCCTCGGTTTTGCGCTGCCATGCCTCCGCCTGCTCCGGCGACATGCCGAGGGTGTCTCGGTCAATCGTGCATTTGAGGCGTAGGCCG
>CALWXY010000045.1 GCA_944385595.1 uncultured Oscillospiraceae bacterium | reverse complement strand
TGATAGAGCAGGGGAGGGTGACGGTCAACGGCCTCCCCGCCGCCCTCGGCCAGAGCGCCGACCCGGAGCGGGACGTCGTCGCCATAGACGGCAGGCCCCTCTCCATCAGCGCCGAGCGTACATATATTATGCTGAACAAGCCCCGCGGCTATGTGACGACGCTATCCGACGAAAAGGGGAGGAGAGACGTCTCCATGCTGGTGCGCGATGCAGGCGCGCGGCTGTACCCCGTCGGCAGACTGGACATGTACTCCGAGGGCCTGCTGCTGTTGACCGACGACGGCGACACAGCCTATAAACTGACGCACCCCTCGCACAGCATAGAGAAGACCTACCACCTCTGGGTGCGCGGCGACGATATCGAGACCTCAGTTGCCGCGATGGGAAAGAGCATGGACATCGACGGCTACCACATAGCCCCCGCCGTAGTCCGCCGCCTCGGGCGCGACGGGGACTATGAGAAGCTCGCCGTCACCATCCACGAGGGGCGCAACCGCCAGATCCGCAAGATGTGCGAGAAGTGCTCGCTGCGTCTCTTCAGGCTGCTGCGCGTCGCCGAGGGGGAGCTGAAGCTCGGCTCGCTTGAGAGCGGAAAATGGCGTTTTCTTACAAAAGCGGAGCTGGAATACTTGCATCACATTGTCTGATTTACGGTTTGACAGCGGATTGACAGCACATTTTGCAGGATTCACTCCCGCGCATTGCAAATAATGCTTGCAATTTTCGGGGAATGCAAGTATTATACTCATAAGCTGCGGCACTGACGCGGCAATTTCTAGTGGAAGTGAAGCCTCTTGGAAAAAGATATTCTCTCCCTCATCTCCCGGGATACCACCGGCTTTTCAAAGGGACAGAAGCTCATAGCCAAATATATAGTTGAGAACTACGACAAGGCCGCCTTCATGACGGCCTGCAAGCTCGGAAAGACGGTCGGCGTCAGCGAGTCGACCGTGGTTCGCTTTGCCGCCGAGCTGGGTTACGAGGGCTACCCCGAGATGCGCAAGGCCCTGCAGGAGATGATTCGCAACCGCCTCACCTCCGTCCAGCGCATCGAGGTCTCGAAGGAGCTTATTACGAACACCAACGTCCTCAAGGACGTCCTCACCTCCGATATGGAGAAGCTCCGCACCACGCTCGAGACAGTCGACCAGGAGCAGTTCGACGCCGCGGTCGATGCCATACTGAACGCCAAGCGCATATACATAGTCGGAATGCGCTCCAGCACGGCGCTCGCTAATTTTCTTGGTTTTTATATGAATTTTCTGCTCGACAACGTCCGTACTATTCACGACAACGTCGCAAACGAGGTCTACGAGCAGATTATGCGCATAGGCGAGGGGGACGTCCTCATCGGCCTCAGCTTCCCGCGCTATTCAAGCCGCACCGTCAAGGCCATGAAGTTCGCCAAGAGCAAGGGAGCCACCGCCATCGGCATCACCGACAACGACACCTCGCCGTTCAACGGCGTCGCGGATATCTGCCTCTACGCCAAGAGCGACATGGTCTCGTTTGTCGACTCGCTGGTGGCTCCGCTCAGCCTTGTGAACGCACTCATAGTCTCCGTGGGCATGCACTCGAAGGAGGGGCTCAGCTCCACCTTCACAACGCTCGAGCAGCTCTGGAAAGACTACGACGTATTCGCCAGCCTTGAGAGCTGAGGTCGTCGTCATCGGCGGGGGAGCAGCCGGAATGATGGCCGCCGCCGAGTCCGCCAAACGCGGGCTGGTCACGCTGCTCATAGAGAAAAACGAATACATGGGCAGGAAGCTGCGCATAACCGGCAAGGGACGCTGCAACGTCACCAACGCCTGTGATGTGCGCACTTTCATGGCAAACGTGCCGGTGAACTCCAAGTTCCTCTACAGCGCCATAAACCGCTTCCCGCCCTCCGCTGCCATGGAATATTTCGAGCGCCTCGGCGTGCCGCTCAAGGTAGAGCGCGGCGAGCGCGTGTTCCCGGAATCCGACAGGGCCGCCGACATCTCCGCCGCGCTCGAGCGCAATATGCGCGAGTGCGGCGTCAGGCTGCTCAGGGCCGGAGTCCTCGGCATAGAGACGGAAAACGGCGCCGTCAGCGCCGTAAAAACCGACAGGGGAGCGGTGAGCTGCCGCGCCGCCATCGTCTGCACCGGCGGCCTCTCGTATCCCGCCACCGGCTCCACCGGCGACGGCTTCGACTTCGCGCGCTCTCTCGGCCACACGGTCACACCTCCGCGCGCCTCGCTGGTGCCGCTCACCTCGCCGGGCACGCTCTGCCGCGATTTGATGGGGCTGTCGCTCCGCAACGTCGCCGTCACCGTGTTTGAGGACAATAAGAAGATTTACTCCGACTTCGGCGAGCTGCTGTTCACGCACTTCGGCCTCTCCGGGCCGACCATACTCTCCGCCTCGGCGCACATGCGCCGCTTCGGCGAGCGCAGCTACCGCGTGGAGATAGACCTCAAGCCCGCGCTCGACGAGCAGAAGCTCGACAAGCGCCTGCTGTCGGATTTCGAAAAGCACAAAAATAACGACTTTATAAACTCCCTCGGCGAGCTGCTGCCGCGCAAGCTCATACCCGTAGCCGTGCGCCTCTCCGGCATCGACGGAAGGACGAAGTGCAACTCCATCACCCGCGAGCAGCGCCATGAGCTGCTCACGCTGCTGAAGCACTTCCCGGTTGAGATAGACGGCACCCGACCGGTCAGCGAGGCCATAGTCACCTCCGGCGGCGTAAATGTCCGGGAGATAGACCCGCGCACCATGCGCTCGAAGCTAGTGCCGGGGCTGTATTTTGCCGGCGAGGTCATCGACTCCGACGCCTACACCGGCGGCTTCAACCTCCAGATAGCCTGGTCAACCGGCTATCTGGCCGGAAATTCCGTTATATAGGAGGAGCGTTATGCTTGTCAATATAGCTATAGACGGCCCGTCCGGCGCGGGCAAGAGCAGCCTCGCCAGAGCCGCCGCCTCGGAGCTGGGGCTCATATATGTCGACACCGGCGCAATCTACCGCACCGTCGGCCTCGCCTCACGCAGAGCCGGACTTCCGCTAGGCGCGCACGACGAGGTCGTCGCCCTGCTGCCGGAGCTGAACATCGAGATGGCCTACGACGCCGAGGGCAAACAGCGCATGTACCTCAACGGCGAGGACGTCTCCGACGCCATCCGCGAGCCGGAGATATCCATGTACGCCTCCGACGTCTCCGCCTTTCCCGAGGTGCGCGCCTTCCTCATGCAGATGCAGCGCGATATGGCCGCTCGCGGCGGCGTCATCATGGACGGACGCGACATAGGCACCGTCGTCCTGCCGGACGCGCCGCTCAAAGTCTTCCTCACCGCATCGGAGCGGGCGAGGGCCGAGCGCCGCTGCCTTGAGCTGAGACAAAAGGGAAGCGACTGCACCGTCGAGGAGGTGCTGCGCGACATGCGCATCCGCGACGAGAACGACTCCGGCCGCGCGGTCGCGCCGCTCAAAATGGCCGACGACGCCGTCCTGCTCGACACGTCCGAGCTGGACTTCGAGCAGTCCCTCGCCGCGCTCAAACAACTTATCAAGGAGAAATTCGGCCTGTGAACAAGTATTATTCCTTTCTGGTGACGGTGCTGTCGCCGCTTGTGCGCCTTGTCTACCCTTACCGGCTCACCGGCAGCGCCAAGCTGCCTGAGGGCGCCGCCGTCATCTGCGCCAACCACTCCAGCTACATAGACCCGGTGCTCATAGCCGTCATATTCGGAGCGCGGAATTATATCACCTTTATGGGCAAGATTGAGCTGTTCAGAGTGCCAGTTCTGGGCTGGCTGCTGCGCAAGCTCGGCGTCATATCCGTCGACAGGGACGCCAGCGATATAGACGCGCTGCGCAAGTCGGTGAACGTCCTCAAGGGCGGCGGCAGGCTGATGCTGTTCCCCGAGGGCACCAGAGTCAGCGAGGACGACGCCGTCGCCGCCAAAACCGGCGCCGTGCGCCTCGCCTCGAGACACGGCGCGCCCATAGTCCCCATATTCATCAGCCGCGACAAGCGCGCCTTCCACCGCTTCGACGTCTGCATAGGCGAGCCTATAGAGCTCGGCAAGCTCCCGCACTCTGAATACGCCGCTGCTGCGGAACGCCTTATGGATGGCATTGCCGCCATGAACCCGGAGCGCATATGAGAGAGATAAGGGTTGCAAAGAGCGCCGGCTTCTGCTTCGGCGTCGGCAGAGCCGTAGACCTCGCCGAAAAGGCGCTGGAGACCGGCGAATGCTGGTCGCTCGGCGATATCATACACAACAGGGACGTGGTTGAGCGCCTCGCGCGGCTCGGCCTGCGCGTGGTCGAGAGCCCTGAGGAGCTGCCCGACGGGGCGAGAGTGCTGATCCGCTCCCACGGCGTCTCGCGCGCCGTATACGAGCAGCTGCGCGCCAAACACG
>CALWXY010000044.1 GCA_944385595.1 uncultured Oscillospiraceae bacterium | reverse complement strand
CGCGCTCACGAATTCCTCCCACAGCGAGCGCCTCGTGGCGCGGAGTGGGACAGAGCGCTCTTCAATTCTAACGGCGCCGTGTCGGCGGCGCTTGAGACGGGGATACGCGCAAAAGATTTTCTTTTGGGAAGCTCGAAACCCGTTTTCTTTTTTCAGGTTTTCGCCAGCCTGCCGCCCGCGCATCCGAGTGCAAGTGTTTATCCACCGGCTATATCAAATTTGAATCACGCTCTCACCCCCGACCGCTCGGCCGCTCGCGCTCCCAGTTTTGGCAGTCTCAGCCCCTCGCCAGGACGCCCTGGTGCCCAGACGAGTTATTGACCTTCTGTGTCTACCGCCGAGAGAGCGCGCTGTTGACAACTTGGTAGCAGGCGAGGCGCCCCAAAGTCGGCGTAGAATTTTGCCGAATTCCTCGATATCGAGCGCCTCGTGGCGCGGAGTGGGACTGATCGCTCTTCAATTCTAACGGCGCCGTGTCGGCGGCGCGGGGACTAAGATACGCGCAAAAAAGATTCTTTTTGGAGGGGCGGAACCCTTTTTCTTCTAAAGAAAAATGGTTCCGCATTTACCCTCCGACCAGCTCCGTGCCCGGATAATAGTGCGCGAGAATCGACTGATAGCCGTAGCCCTCCTCGGCGAGGAGGTTCGCGCCCTCCTGGCTCATGCCGACGCCGTGTCCGTAGCCGCGCACGGTGAAGACGAACGCGCCGCCCGTGTACTCGACGTCGAAGTCCGTGCTCCGCAGGCCGAAGACACTCCGCGCCTCCGTGCCGGTCAGCCGCTCGGAGCCGACGGTCAGCGCCGCGACGCGCCCGGTCTCCGTCAGCTCGACGGAGCCGAGCCATTGTTCCGGCTCGGACGGCAGCTGCGCCTCCGGGCGGCTTTCGAGCAGCTTGGCGCGCAGCTCGTCCGGCGTGAGGGTGACGGCGCTCACGAGCGTCGCGACGTTCTCCTCAGTCTCCGGGCTCCACACGCTCACGAGGTATGGCCGCTCCGACCAGACGTCGGCGCTGCTCTCCGTCTGCCCGGCGGAGGAGGCGTGGAACACCGCCTGAATCGGCTCGCCGCCGTAGCTGAGATACTCGCCGTCCGTGGCGGCGACGGCCTCGCTTATTTTCGCGGAATTCGCCGAGTAGGCGTCGCCCCACTTTTCGCGCAGCTCGCTCTCCGACAGCCAGCCCTTGCAGCAGTTCGGGTCGGTGCAGACGTCGGCCTCCGGGTGCCTGGGGTTCTCGCTCAGGCAGAGGCTCATTATGTAGCTGCGTATGGCCACGGCCTGCGCCTTGAGCGCCTCCGTCTCGAAGAGCGCCGGCATCTCCGCCGCCACCGCGCCGGGGAGATAGCCCGCCATGTCGGCGTCGAACACGCTGTCGCCCCGCAGGACGGTGAAGTGCATGTCCGCGTCGGCGGAGACAGCCGCCGGGGCCGTCGCCTCCGGCGGCGGGGCCTCCGCCGGCAGAAACAGCAGCGGCGCGAACAGCGCGCAGGCCACAAGTATCAGAGTTATGAGCCACAGCCTCGTCACAAAACCGCCCTCCCTTATTGACGCGCGGGGTAAAGAAGTATAGAATAGGCTTGTTAATCTTATTTGGACGGTACTTGAAATATGCAGAAAACCAAGCAGCTCGCCCAGCAGCTCTGCCTTATGACGGCGGTACTCTCCGCCTTCGGCTTCGCCCTGCGCTGGGCGCAAAACATCAGTATATTCGATGAGGAGACCCACCTCGCCGCGCCCGGCGCGATGACCAGCCGCCTGCTCGTTGTCGTGAGCATCGCCGCCGTCGCCGTGTTCGCCGCGCGTCTGCTGCCGCTCAGCGGCTGCCCCATGGGCGCGGAGCCCGCCTCCGACGTCCGGGGCGACGGCAGAGCCTATAAGCTGCTCTGCCTGCTCTCCGGCGTGCTCGTCGCCGCCGGGGGACTGATGCTCCTGCTCGGCTTCGGCGTCACGCCGGGGCTGCTCAACCGCGTCCTCGGCGCGCTCGCCGCGATAGCGGGCTGCGGCATAATCTACGCCGGCGCCGCCGGGAAGAGCGGGGCGGATTCGCCGCTCAGCGCGTTTTTCAGCGCCGAGCCGGTGCTCTTCGGCTGCTTCTGGCTCATAGTCTCGTATAAAGACCACGCCGCCAACCCCGTCGTCTGGGCCTACTGCGTCGAGGTCATCGCCATCGCCGCGGCGACGCTCGCGCTCCACTTCACCGCGGGCTTCGTCTTCTGCCGCCCGCGCACCTACTCCACCGCGCTGCTGCTCTGCTCCGCCGCCTACTGCTGCTTCACCGCCCTCGGCGACGAGCGCGCCGCCGCGCTGCAGCTCTGCATCGGCGGGCTCGGCCTCTTCTTCGTCGCCCCCATGCGCGAGCTCGTCTCCGCCGCCGACGTCAGCGACAGGCATTTTGCCCGACCCCGCCGCCTTTTTTGAGGGACAAAGGAAACATTTATAAAATAATCGCGTCTTAATAATAAAAGCCCAGGCCGCCAGTGTGCGAGCGAAGCGATTGCGCGCAGCGGACTGCAAAACCACTTTGCCGGAAAAGGCGAAGCCTTTTTCGGCAGGCGAAGCCTTGAGGAGGGTTTTATTATGAAAAAGACGCGATTTTCTGTTTCTCTTGCATTGATTCTCGCCATCGCTCTGCTCGCGGGCTGCGGGGCCTCCGGCTCGGCGAACGACATGGCCTCCACGGAGGCCGCCTCGCCGGAGATGAGCGCCCCCGAGGCCGAGACGCAGGACGACGCCGAAGGCGGCCTCACCATCAGCACCGGCGAGCTGGGCGCGCCGGACGGCGCGTCCATCCAGGACAAGATCATCTACTCCGCCGAGGCGCGCGTCGAGACCAAGGACTACGACAAGGCCATAGAGGACGTGAACGCCCTCGTCGCGGAGCTGGGCGGCTATTTCGAGTCCTCGTCCATAGGCGGGGCGAGCTACTCCAGCCGCTCCGGGCGCTGGGCGGAGTTCGTCATCCGCGTGCCGAGCGCGGGCTTCACCGAGCTGACCGAGCGTCTGCCCGGCCTCGGCAGCCTCGTCTACTGCCGCAGCTACTCGCAGAACGTCACCACCGAGTACATCGACGTCGAGTCGCGCCTCGAGTCCTACCGCATCCAGGAGGAGCGCCTGCTAGCCATGCTCGAGAAAGCCACCGAGCTGGAGGACATGCTCGTCATCGAGGATCACCTCGCCGACGTGCGCTACAACATCGAGAGCTACACCAGCCGCCTCAACTACCTCGAGAGCCAGGTGAGCTACAGCACCATCACGCTCAGCGTCGAGGAGGTCGTCGAGTACTCGCCCGACCAGTCCGAGACTCAGGGCTTCGCCGCGCGGATGAAAACCGCCTTTTCCGGCGGCATATCCGGGCTTGTGAACCTCGTGCAGGACTTCATACTGTTCCTGCTCTACTCGTGGTACCTCATAGTCATAGCGGCTGTGGTCGTCGTCATCGCCGTCCGCAGGATAAGAAAGCGCCGCGCGGAGAAAAAGGACTAGCGCGAAAATTGTCGAACCCTGTTGCCAATGTGGACAATATGTTGTAAAATATTCTCCAAACAGGGTTCGGGAGGGGCTTTCTTATGCAGCTGCTTGAAGAGCGCATCAGACGCGACGGAAAGGTGAGAGCCGGAGGCGTGCTCAAGGTCGACGGCTTTCTAAATCATCAGATGGACGTTGAGCTGTTCGAGGCCATGGCAAGAGAGTGGCACAGACTCTACGCCGGAGCGGGCGTCAACAAAATACTCACCATCGAGGCCTCGGGCATAGGCATAGCCGTGTTCGTCGCCAAGGAGTTCGGCTGCCCCTGCATTTTCGCGAAGAAGACGCAGACGCGCAACATCGACGGCTCGGTCTACACCTCGCGCGTCGAGTCGTTCACACACGGGAGAGTGTACGACGTCATCGTCGCCCGCGACTTCCTCGGACCCGGCGACAGGGTGCTCATCATTGACGATTTCCTCGCCAAGGGCGCGGCGCTGCTTGGCCTCTCGAAGCTGGTCGAGGACTCGGGCGCCGAGCTGGTCGGCGCGGGCATAGCCGTCGAGAAGGCTTTCCAGGACGGCGGCAAGCTCGTGCGCGAGCGCGGCATAAGGGTCGAGTCCCTCGCGCGCATCGCCTCCATGGATTCGGAGACGGGCGTCACCTTCTGCTAAGAGAATACATGCAAAAAACCGGGGCGGACACCGCCCCGGTTTTCGATTTAAAGTGCTGTAACACGATTGAGAAATTATTCACAGACGAAACTGAAAAAATATCGTCATAACAGCAAAGACGGAGGACGGCGAGAGGGCGAGATTTTGTAGCTTTTCTCGTTGACTTTGCTACGGCAAACTATTATAATTCTTAATAACTTGAACCTGCGGGGGGCTTTTGCATTCCGGCACACACGAGCGACAGGTTGTGCACGCAGTTATGCGGCGGAACGCCTGAAGTTGCCCCCGCGGGCGAATAGAAATCATTTTGGAGGTATTATTATGAAAAAGAGCAAAGTTCTTGCCCTCCTGCTCGCCATGTGCATGATCGTCGGCCTGATGGCCGGCTGCGGCGGCAGCGAGGAGAGCGCCGCTCCCGAGAGCACCGCTCCCGAGTCCACCACCCCCGATGAGGGCACCGAGTCCGAGGCCCCCGAGGCGGGCGCCGCTTCCGGCACCTTCACCATCGGCGTTATCGGCCCGCTGACCGGCGGCGCCGCCATCTACGGCAACGCCGTTGTCAACGCCGCTCAGATCGCTGTCGATGAGATTAACGCCCTCGGCGGCGACGTTCAGTTCAACCTGATCTACGCCGACGACGTCCACGATCCCGAGACTTCCGTCAACGCCTACAACAACCTGATGGATCAGGATATGCAGATACTTGTCGGTACCGTGACCTCTGCTCCGGCCCTCTCCGTTGTGCCTCTGGCCTATGAGGACCGCGTGTTCACCGTCACC
>CALWXY010000043.1 GCA_944385595.1 uncultured Oscillospiraceae bacterium | reverse complement strand
CGTCTGTGCGCCTGATGGCGGCGTAATAGGCGAGGCTCGGCTCAATCAGCATTCGCGCGTCGTACAGCTCGCAGAAGTCGATATTGCTCCGCATCCGCTCGAAAAACTGCATGTTGTGTATGTTTTTGATGGCTCCGTCGGACACAAAGGTGCCGGCCCCGGATTTGGACTCCAGTATTCCGTTGCTCACCAGCACCTGCAGCGCCTCGCGCGTCATGCTGCGGCTGACGGAAAAGATCGCAGCGAGATCCATCTCCTTGGGAATGCGCTTCCCCTCTTCCCACTCGCCGCTCTCTATCAGCTCGATTATGCGCGCCGTGATCTGCGTGCTCAAATTTGCCTTGACTATTTCTTTCGCCAAAAGCGGTTTCCCCCTCTCTGTGCCCCGGTACGCTCTGTATTCTATCTCAAATCCCCGCCAAAATCAATAGTCCCCTTTGTAGGACACCATGACATATTCGTGTATAATTAAACGTATTAATTTTGATTTTGTTAATAAAAAATCAAATATTGACATAGTTTATGAATGATGGTACAGTTTAAATGCGTAAATTGTAGGACAAACAGACTTACAGTATCAGCGCAATTTTTTAAAGGAGAGGAATTGAATGTCAACCACAGTAGCCATCATTGTCGCCACAATACTTGTCATTCTGGCGACCACCATCCCCACCTACATAATCTCGTCTCGTAAAACCACGACCGAGGATGACTGGGCCATCGCCGACCGCAGCCTGCCGCTGTACGTCGTCGTCGGCACCCAGTTCGCCAGCGCCATGGGCGGCGGCATACTCGTCGCGCATCTCGGCAACGCCTACACCAACGGTATCGGCGTCCTGCTGTACGGCCTGCTTGCCTCGCTCCCCTTCATCTGCATTATGTATCTGGCCAAGTGGCTCCGCCGTCACAACTACACCACCATCCCCGAGATGCTCCGCAGCTTCACCAACAGCAACAAGCTCGTCACCATCATCGCGGCTCTGATGACCATTATAGTCCCCTACGGCTGGGTCACCTCTCAGATTACCGCCTTCGGCAGCATCTACTCCAACCTCACCGGTCTGGACTACAACACCATCTGCATCATCTTCGCCATCGTCAGCCTGCTCTTCATCATGCCCTCCGGCCTTAAGACCGTCGCCTGGACGGACTTCATTTTCTCCTGCTTCATGATCAGCATCTGCATCATCAGCGTCTTCTACGGAATCAACATGGCCGGCGGCACCGGCGCCATCGCCGACAAGCTCAACAGCATCGACCCCAACCTCCTCAGCTTCAGCGGCTCCATCACAAACAACATCGGCTCCACCGAAGCTCTGCTCTGGGTCTTCGCCGTCCTGCCCGGCGGCCTCACCAACCAGATCTACTTCCAGCGCGTCTGCGCCATCAAGGAAGAGAAGCAGGTCAACAAGAGCCTCGCTCTCTCCGCTTTCCTCAGCTTCCTGAGCTTCTGCTGGGCTGTCGGTATGGGTCTCGCCATCCGCTCCCTCGAGCCGGGTGTCGAGGGCTCCGGCGCCACCGCATGGTTCATGCAGCAGCTGCCCATGACTCTCTTGGCTCTGTTCGCCGCCCTCATCTTCGCCACCATGATGTCCACCGTCAGCTCCGGTGTTCAGACCGCTGTCATGAACATCACCCGTGATATCGTCCCCATCGTTGCTCCCAACATGGGCGACAAGAAGCTCCTCAACCTGTCCCGTCTGCTCTCCCTGCTCCTCATGGTCCTCGCCATCCTGATGTGCCTGGTCTTCACCGACACCCTCACCTGGCTGACCGCCACCTACGCCTACTCCGCCGCGGCTCTCGCCTGCCCCATCTTCCTGAGCTACGCCTTCCGCAAGAAGAACTTCATCACCACCCCGGGCGTCATCGCCGGTATGGTCTTCGGTCTCGTCGGCTGCGCTGTCGCTCAGATTATGGAGACCTCCATCAACTATGCCGCCATCGGTATCGGCGTCTCCTTCGTCGCCATGATGGTCGTCTGCGCTCTCACCAAGAACAAGGGCGCCGTCAACCTCGACGACTGATTATCCGTCTATGTCAGGAGTGCCGTCCGGCACTCCTGATGCTCTTTTCTTGTATTCCCGGAGCGGATGCTCCTCACTATATCAATTTAAGAAAGGATGTCAAAAATGACTAACAAACCCATCGCCATCATCGGCGCCGGTAACGGCGGCCAGGCTTTCGCCGCTTGGCTCTCCCTCAAGGGCTTCAAAACCCGCATCTTCGATGTCGTCCCCGCCACCGTCGATGCCCTGAACGCCAAGGGCGGCGTCGAAATCTGCGGCAACGCCAGCCTCACCGGCTTCGGCAAAATCGAGTTCGCCAGCACCGATATGGGTAAGGTCATGGAGGGCGCTGAGCTCGTCATGGTCGTCCTCCCCTCCATATATCACAAGAGCATCGCCACCGAGATGGCCAAGCACCTTGTCGACGGTCAGTACGTCATGCTGAACCCCAACGCCAGCCTCGGCGCCGTTGAGTTCCGCAAGACCCTGAATGACTGCGGCTGCAAGGCCGACATCATGCTCGGCGCCGCCGCCACCCTGCTCTTTGCCTGCCGCGCTGTCGAGGTCGGCAAGGTTCAGGTCGCCGGCCAGAAGGAAATGCTCACCGCCACCGCCTTCCCCTCCTGCAACAACGCCAAGCTCCAGGAGAAGATTGGCGATATCTTCCCCGCCTACCGCTTCGACGCCGACATCATCCAGGTCAGCCTCGACAACCTCAACGCCTTCGTGCATCCGGCGCCCACCCTGCTGAACACCGGCCGCATCGAGTCCGGCGTCGACTTCGAGTACTACCTCGACTTCACCCCCAGCCAGGGCGCCTTCGTTGAGGCCCTTGACAAGGAGCGCTGCGCCATCGCCGCCGCCTACGGCATCAAGCTGCCCACCATCGTCGAGGAGTACCTCGAGCAGTACGAGACCAAGGGCAGCACCGTCTACGAGGTCATGATCAACTGCCAGGGCTATCACGGCATCAAGGGTCAGAAGACTCTGCGTACCCGCTACCTCCTCGAGGACATCCCCTACTCCCTCGAGGCCATAGTCGCCATGGCCGACATTGCCGGCGTGCCCACCCCCTGCTGCAAGGCCGTCATCACCATCGCCCGTGCCATCCTCGGCGACGAGCTGGCCGAGGGCCGCACCGCCAAAAACCTCGGCATCGAGGGCATGACCAAGGCTGAGTTCGAGAAGCTCTGCCGCGGCTGATATTTTCGAAAGAAGGTTCTTTTCCATGAGCGAAAACAAAAAGCGCTGGGCAATAGTCGGCGCCGGCAACGGCGGCCAGGCTTTTGCCGGCTATCTCTCCATGCTGGGAGTTGACATCGCCATCTACGACAACTTCCAGACCACTGTCGACGCCCTCAACGAGCAGGGCGGCGTCTACCTCGAGGGCAACGGCAAAAAGACCGGCTTCGGCAAGATTCTCTTCGCCAGCACCGACATCGCCAAGGTCATCGAGGGCGCTGAGCTGATTTGGGTCATCGTCCCCTCCATCTACCACAAGGGCATTGCTGAGAAGCTCGCCCCGCACCTCGTCGATGGCCAGACCATCATCATCAACCCCACCGCCCCTCTCGGACCCATGGAGTTCGATAAGGTGCTGAAGGACAACGGCTGCACCGCGAACATCACCCTCGCGGCCTCCTGCACTCTGCTCTTCGCCTGCCGCCTCCAGAAGCCCGGCACCGTTTTCATCAACGGCCAGAAGCAGAACGTCACCATCGCCGCCTACCCCAGCACCAAAAACGCCCAGGTCGAGGCCCTCACCAAGGATTACATCCCCGAATTCCAGTTCGTTCAGGATATCCTCGCCGTCAGCTTCGACAACATGAACTTCGAGTTCCATCCCGGCCCCACCCTGCTGTACACCGCGATGATTGAGAAGGGCATCCCCTTCGAGTACTACATCGACTATGTGCCCAGCCAGGTCAAGCTCATCGAGGCCATCGACGCCGAGCGCATGGAGCTCTGCCGCGTCTACGGCGTGAACGGCGTCCAGAACGCCACCGAGACCTTCCGCACCATGTACGGCTACGAGGGCGACCTCTATCAGATGGTCACCAACGCCGACTGCTACAAGGGCATCAAAGGCCCGAAGAGCCTCAAGGTGCGCTACCTCCTCGAGGACGTCCCCTACGCCCTGCGCGCCATCCAGACCCTCGCGAAAATCGCCGGAGTCAAGACCACCGCTATTGACACTGTCGTGAACCTCGCCTACATCCTGCTCGGCGACGAGCTCGACGAGGGCCGCACTGCCAGGAACCTCGGTCTCTCCGAGAACACCACCGTCGACGACATCATCAAGATGTGCCGCGGCTGAGTTCAATAAGCACAATCCCCAAAGAGAGGACGGCTACGCCGCCCTCTCTTTTTTGCTGTTTTGTATATTTGGCCACGCAAGTATAGGTTAAACTGCTAAATTTTTATTTATTATTGCAGGATTTGTTTAATTGTAGTACAATTAAATCAGTGAAATGCAGTTCCCTAAAATCTGCGCCGCCCGGGTCTCAGCGCGGCGGAAAATACACTGTTTGCGGAGGTTAAATATGAAAATAGGATGCGTCAAGGAGATCAAAAACAACGAGTTCCGCGTCGGTCTCACGCCGGACAGCGTCAAGACCTATGTGAATGCGGGCCATGCCGTCCTCATGGAGAAAGGCGCCGGGCTCGGCTCCGGCTTCACCGACGACGAGTACGCCGCCGCCGGCGCCGAGATTCGCCCCACGGCAGCGGAGGTCTGGGCCGAGGTCGACATGATGGTCAAGGTCAAGGAGCCTCTGCCCGAGGAGTACGGCTTCTTCCGCGAGAATCTGATTCTCTTCACCTATCTCCATCTCGCGGCCGACAGGCCCCTCACCGACGCCCTGCTCGCCTCCGGCGTCAAGGCCGTGGCCTACGAGACGCTCATAGAGCGCAACGGCTCCATACCCATGCTCGCGCCCATGAGCCAGATTGCCGGCCGACTCAGCGTGCAGGAGGGCGCGAAATATCTTGAGAAGCCCTTCGGCGGCAGCGGAGTGCTGCTCTCCGGCGTACCCGGCACGCCCAAGGCCAAGGTCGTCGTCCTCGGAGCGGGCAACGTCGGCACCAACGCATGCAAAATCGCTCTCGGCATGGGTGCGGACGTCACCGTGCTCGACATAAATCTCGAGCGCCTCGCCTATCTCGACGACATCTTCGGCGCGCGCATCAACACCATGTACAGCTCCGACGGCGCCATTGAGAAGGCCGTCGCCGACGCGGACCTCGTCATCGGCTCCATACTCATACCCGGCAAGGCCGCGCCGAAGATTATGAAGCGCGCCTATCTCAAGAACATGCGCCCCGGCAGCGTCATAGTCGACGTCGCGGTCGACCAGGGCGGCTGCTGCGAGACCACGAAGGTCACCTATCACGACGCCCCCACCTTTGTCGTCGACGGCGTCATCCACTACTGCGTGGGCAACATGCCCGGCGCTGTGCCCCGCACCTCGACCATCGCGCTCGTGCACGCCACGCTGCGCTACGGCCTGCTCATCGCCGCGCACGGCCTTGAGGACGCCTGCCGCGAGAACGACGTCATCTACTCCGGCATTAACACCTACGACGGCAAGCTCACCTGCCGGAATGTGGCCGAGAGCTACGGCCTTGAGTGCGCCGACATACGCAAGCTCTTCTAAATCAAACAAAAAGAGGCCGCCCAGCCGGGCGGCCTTTTTTATTTGATTTTTCTATGCACCTCGACGCTGTAGGAACTGCTGATTACCTCCATCCTCGTCTTGAGGTGGGCGGCCATCAGCGCTCTTGCGGCCTCAGCGTCGTGCGAGACGATGGCCTCCGCTATGCCCTTGTGGCTGCGGTAGCTGCTCGCGACGGCCTGGCTGTCGGCGTGGACGTCGAACTGAGTGTACTCGCTGTTTCGCAGCTGGCTGAGCATGGTGAACAGCAGATTCTCCATTATGGTGCTGCGGCTGCATTTGGAGACAAAGATGTGGAAGTCGAAGTCGTCCCGGCGGGTGAAATTCCCGTCCGTCGGGGCGGAGAACTTCCGTCTCAGCTGCTCGCACTCCTCGTCGCTGATGCGTTTTGCGGCGTAGGCCGCGAGGGCCGGCTCTATTGTGAGCCTCGTCTCCATAATCAGCTCTATTGAGGAGTCGTTTTTGAGCTGGTTGAAAAAGCGCATATTGTAAATCGAGCTCATGGCCGTCTGTGATATGGTGGTCCCTATGCCGGCTCTCGACTCCAGTATGCCGAAGTTCTCCAGAATCTTCAGCGACTCGCGCATGATATTGCGGCTGACGTTGAACGACGCGGCCAGCTCTATCTCGTTTGGGAGCTTGATACCGGGCGCCCACTCCCCGCTCTCTATGAGGCCGGTTATCGTCTCGATGAGCTGGGTGCTCAGGTTGACCTTTTTCATTTTCGGTATCACTCTCTCACCTCCGGCTGTGCCCTGTCAATTCTCAAGCTCGATTTTCACGTCAAACGGCAGCAAATCGAGTATCTGCGTCTGCAGATCTATGCCCTTGTACACCTCGGTGAGCACCAGCCCCTCCGGCTTGAGGCGGAACACGCAGCGCTCGGTGACGTACATGACGTCCTGGTCGATGGCGTGGGCGTTTTTGGCCGAGAAGCTGACTGCGTTGCCGACGCTCTCGACGAATTTGCTGATGCGCCCCTCTTTTTTGATGGTGACGCGGCCGTAGCTCTCCTCTATCTCCAGTCCGCCAGTGGTGAAGGTCGAGCAGAAGACGACCTTCTTTGCTGTCTGGGTGATATTGGCAAAGCCGCCTATGCCCGCGAGCTTCGTCGGGCTGCGGTGGCTGTTGACATTGCCCTCCCTGTCGGTCTGGAGGGTGCCGAGAAAGCAGATGTCCAGTCCGCCGCCGTCGTAAAAGTCGAACATCTGGGCGGTGTTTATTATGCAGTGCGCGCCGACTGCCGAGCCGAAGGCCTTGCCCGAGGCGGGCATGCCGCCTATTGCGCCGTCCTCGACCGTGAGCGTGATACTGCTGAGTATATTCTTCTTCGCGGCCTCTATGGCGACGCCCTCGGGTATGCCTATGCCTATGTTCACAAACATGCCGGGCTTGAGCTCGCGCACCGCGCGCTTCGTGATGACGGAGCGGATGGTATCGCGCTTTTCGGAGCCGTGCGCCAGGACGAACTCAGTAATCTCGTCGGAGGTCATGAATCTGTCGCCGGCGTAGCTCGGCTCGAACTCGTCGATGCCGAGTATGGGCTTCTGCTCCGGGCAGAGGACTATATAGTCGACAAAGGCGCCGGGGACTATGCACTCCCACGGCCTGCGCTTCTGCGTGAACTGCTCGACCTGGACTATGACCTTGCCGCCGTTTCTCTTGACGGCCTGGACGAGCGACATGGCGTCGAGCGTGCAGCTCTCCTTCTCCATCGTGATATTGCCGAAGCGGTCGCAGCTGGAGCCCTTTATCAGCGCGACGTCGAAGCTCGGAACCTTGTATTTGAGGAAGCGCTCGCCGTCTATGACGATGTCGCTGACGAGCTCCTCGTCGGCCTTTTCATTGAGTTTCCCGCCGCCGTTTTTCGGGTCGACGAACAGGTTGACGCCGCTGCGGGTGATATAGTAGGGGTTACCCCTCGCCGCCTCGCGCACCATATGCGACATTGCGCCGAACAGGAAGTTATAGCCCGCAATCTCGTTGTTCATCACCATTTTCGCCGTGCCGGGCATGGAGGCGTAGTGGCTGAGTATGACCTTTTTGACTCCGCCGCTGGTGATTATGCGCTCGCACATCGAGCCCTCCTCCCAGTTGCCGAAGCCGGCCTCCGAGAAAATCGTGAGGTCGTGCGGTTCGCCGGTCTCTATAAATCTGTCGGCCAGAGCTTCAAGCAGCTGGGCCGGGTTCACCAGCGTGAGGAATGCGTTCACGCCGATAAAGTCTCCGCTTTTGATGCAAGCCACCGCTTCGCGCGCTGTTACAAATTCCGGCATTGCCGTGACCACCCCTTTCGTAAAAAATGGGCGAGCAGTTACACCGCTCGCCCCGATGGTTTTATTTTGCGGTTACAGCCTCAGCGCCGGCGACGAGAGCCTGCTTATTGATGTCAACAAGGTTGGCCTTTTTCTTGCCGAGCTTGAGCGCTATGGCCTCGAGCACGGTGTCGACCGAGACGCACTTGGTCAGCTCAAGGAAGGCGCCGAGGATGATGACGTTCGCGACCTTCATATTGCCTATCTTCTCGGCAATCTCGTTGGCCGGGACGTAGTAGACGTTTATATCGTCGCGCTTGGCCTTCACGTCGACAAGGCTGCTGTTCACGATGAGGGTGTCGCCGGGACGGACGAAGGACTCGAACTTGTCCAGCGAGGGGCGGTTCATGGCTATGACGCAGCTGGCCTTGGTGATGACCGGGGAGGCAATCGGGCTGTCGGACACGCAGACGGAGCAGTTCGCTGTGCCGCCGCGCATCTCGGGGCCGTAGGACGGGAGCCAGGAGACGTATTTGCCCTCCATCATGCCCGCCTGGGCGAGGAACTGGCCTATGAGCAGCATGCCCTGGCCGCCGAATCCGGCAAACAGATTCTGTTCAAGCATCTTATTCGCCCTCCTTAGTCTTGTCTTTGAAAACGCCGAGGGGGTAATAGGGAATCATGTTCTCCTCGAGCCACTTCATGGCCTCGACCGGGGAGAGGCCCCAGTTGGTCGGGCAGGTGGAGAGGACCTCGACCATGGCGAAGCCCTTGCCGGACATCTGGCACTCGAAGGCCTTTCTGATGGCCTTCTTCGCCTTGATGATGTTGGCGTTGGTGTTGAGCGCGACGCGCTCTATGTACGCCGCGCCCTCGATGGTGGCGAGCATCTCGGACACGCGGATGGGCTTGCCGCACCAGGCCTCGTCGCGGCCGTAGGGTGAGGTGGTGGTCTTCTGGCCGACCAGGGTGGTCGGGGCCATCTGGCCGCCGGTCATGCCGTAGATGGCGTTGTTGACGAAGATGGTGGTGATCTTCTCGCCGCGGTGGGCGGCGTGGACTATCTCGGCGGCGCCGATGGAGGCGAGGTCGCCGTCGCCCTGGTAGGTGAAGACGCAGGCGTCCGGTCTCGAGCGCTTGATGCCGGTGGCGACAGCGGGGGCGCGTCCGTGCGCGGCCTCGAACATGTCGCAGTTAAAGTAGTTGTAGGCGAAGACGGCGCAGCCGACGGGCGCGACGCCGACGGCCTTCTCCTGGAGGCCCATCTCCTCTATGACCTCGGCCACGAGGCGGTGGATGACGCCGTGGGTGCAGCCGGGGCAGTAGTGGAACACCGCGTCGGTGAGCATTTTTGTTTTTTCAAATACGACTGCCATTGTCTTATTCCTCCCTCATGCGCTTGATCTGCTCTTTGACTTCCTCAGCCGTGGGCATAAGGCTGCCGGCGTGGCCGAAGAACTCGACGGGCTTCGCGCCGTTGACGGCGAGGCGGACGTCCTCGACCATCTGGCCGGCGTTCAGCTCAACGGTGAGGCAGGCCTTCACGCCGTCGGCCATGACGGCGTCGCGAACCGCCTGCTTCGGGAAGGGCCAGAGGGTTATGGGGCGGACGAGGCCGACGTTGATACCCTCCTGCTTCAGCTCGTCGATGGCGGCCTTGCAGATGCGGGACACGGTGCCGTAGGCGGCGATGACGAACTCGGCGCCGTCCATGTTGTAGGTCTCCCAGCGTGCCTCGTTCTTCTCGATCTCGGCGTAGCGGGCCTGGAGGCGCTCGTTCAGCTCGGTCAGCTCCTCGGTGGTGATATAGAGGGAGTTGATGACGGCGCGCTGCTTCTTGTCGCCGGGCTTCCAGCCGGTGGCGGCCCAGGGCTTCTTCTCGGGGTCGACCTTATACTCCTTCATCTCCGGCAGCTCGACGGGCTCCATCATCTGGCCGATGATACCGTCGGCGAGAATCATGGCGGGGTTGCGGTATTTATCAGCGAGGTCGAAGGCGGTGCCCATGAGGTCGATGGCCTCCTGGACGGAGGAGGGCGCGAGAACTATGAGGTGATAGTCGCCGTGGCCGCCGCCCTTGGTGGCCTGGAAATAGTCGCCCTGGCTGGCCTGAATGCTGCCGAGGCCGGGGCCGCCGCGCATGACGTTAATCACGACGCAGGGCAGCTCGGAGGCGGCTATGTAGCTGATGCCCTCCTGCTTGAGGCTGACTCCGGGGCTGGAGGAGCTGGTCATGACGCGCACGCCGCTGCCGGCGGCGCCGTAGACCATATTGATTGCCGCGACCTCGCTCTCGGCCTGCAGGTAGCAGCCGCCGATTTCGGGCATACGCGCGGACATATATTCGGGGACCTCAGTCTGCGGGGTTATGGGATATCCGAAGAAAAAGCGGCAGCCGGCTCTGATGGCGGCCTCCGCAATGGCCTCGTTACCCTTCATAAGTATCTGTGCCATTACTCTTGCCTCCTCAATCTTTTTCGATGTGTATCACAACGTCGGGGCAAGTGCGGGCGCAGGAAGCGCAGGCTATGCACTTTTCGACGTCTGTGACCACGGCGGGATGGTATCCCTTTGCGTTGAGCTTTGTCTTACAGAGCTCAATCAGGTCTTTGGGGCAGGCACGGGCGCAGAGGCCGCAGCCCTTGCACAGCTCCTCATTGATTGTGATTTTGACCATATTCCTACCTCTTTTCTTTTATCTTTAATGGGTTGCCCCAAGATAAGCTGTTATTTGCCGAGCTTTGTGAAGCTGTCCCAATCGCGGTGCATGTAGATGTCTATGGGCAGCAGTCTGCCGACGTAGGCGCTGTCGTGCCCCTCGGCGGCGAACTTCTCGAGGACGTCCTTTTTGCCGCTGGTGTAGAGCACCGGTATGCCCGTGCGCTGCGAGACCTCGCGGAGCGTCTCGTAACCGTCGCGCAGCTCGGCCTCGGTGGTGGCGTATGAGAGGTTCGTGTTGTTGACGAAGCCGCTGACCTTGAGTCTCGCGCTGCGCTCCATCGTCTCGCAGAGGGAGATTATCTTCTCCGGCGTGCCCGCCATGGGGCGGCGGACGTTCACGACGCAGAGCACCTCGAGCTGTTCCGGCTCGAGCGCGGCGAAGTCGTTGTGGTATCTGCCGAGCGCGGTTGCGCCCGCGGGGTCGCCGCCGACGTCGAACACGACGGTGTCCCAATCCTCGGCGAAGGCGGAGGCGACCTCAGCCGGGACGGACAGGGTCTCGACGTTGGTGCAGGCGTAATTCGGCGAGATAAGCCGGATTTCCGCCGCCTCGATTTGCTTTTTGCGCTCGGTGAGCCGGAAATAGGTGTTCACCATATCGAGGTCAATCAGCTCGGTTTTGCCGCGGCTGGCCGCCTCGAACGCTATATTCAGCGCGAGCTCGGTTTTGCCGCTGCCGAAATTTCCTATCAGGACGTAGATTTTCTTCAAGAGCTGTCGATTCCCCTTCCGGTCATACCGCAATTTGTATTATTTTATCACTGCGGCACCTTCAAGTCAACTTATATCTCATACCTCTGCCATATACGGTATAAGTTGGAGTGATATCACACTCTGCCTCTGATGAGGGCGCGCGGTGATGGGGCGCTGTCTTGAATCGAGTATGCGCTGCGGAGCATGGTCTCCGCCTCGCGCGCCTCGGCCTCGCTGCGGGCGTGTATGACGGCGAGCGTATCTCCGCTTTGCACGGCGTCGCCCCGCTTGCGCTCGAGCACCACGCCGACGGAGTGGTCTATCCCGCTGCCGAGCACCGCCCTGCCTCCGCCGAGGTGGAGGCAGATCCTGCCGACCTGCTCCGCCTCTATTCCGGCGACGTAGCCGCCGCGCTCCGCCTTCACCTCAAGCTGCACCGGCGCGAGCGGCAGGCGCTCCGGCTCGTAGACCTCGCGCCGGTCGCCGCCGTTTGCCTCGACGTAATCTGCGAGCTTGCTGAGCGCCGCGCCGCTCTCTATGCCGCGCAGCAGGCGCTCGCGCGCCTCGTTTTCGTCGGATGCCGCCCCGGCGAGCGCCATTATGCTGCTGCCGAGGGCGAGGCACAGCTCCAGCAGCTCGCCGCGCTCTTCCCCTTTCAGCGTGGCTATGGCCTCCTTGACCTCGAGCGCGTTGCCGACGGCACGGCCCAGCGGCTGCTCCATGTCCGTGACTATGGCGGCCATTTTGCGTCCCGCTCCCCTGCCGACCTCGACCATGTCGCGCGCGAGCCGGAAGGCCTCCTCCTCCGTTTTCATAAACGCTCCGCTGCCGGTCTTGACGTCCAGCACTATGACGTCCGCCCCGGAGGCGAGCTTCTTGCTCATTATGCTGCTCACAATCAGCGGGCGGCTCGGGACGGTGCCGGTCACGTCGCGCAGGGCGTAGAGCTTTTTATCAGCCGGGACTATATCGGCGGTCTGCCCCGCTATGGCGAAGCCTATCTCGTTCACCTCGCGGAAAAATTTTTCCATCGGTATGGAGGTGGTCAGACCTCTGAAGCTCTCGAGCTTGTCCAGCGTGCCGCCGGTGTGGCCGAGGCCGCGCCCGGAGAGCTTGGCCATCTTGATCCCCTCCGCGGCCAGCATGGGGCACAGCGCCAGCGAGGTCTTGTCGCCGACGCCGCCGGTGGAGTGCTTGTCGGCGGTGACGCCGTTCACGGCGGAGAGGTCGACTACGTCGCCGCTGTGCATCATGGACATTGTGAGGTAGAGCGTCTCCTCCCGCGTCATGCCCCGGAAAAATATGGCCATCATCATGGCGGACATCTGGTAATCCGGGATATCCCCGGCGGTATAGCCGCGGATTATCCACTGTATCTCGCTCTCGCTGAGCTCCCCGCCCGCGCATTTCTTCTCAATCAGCTCGCGCATCAGCATAAGGCGCCGCCTCCTTTCGTTCGTACTTAGATTATAACATGTCTCTGCCGGAAAGTTAACAGCTCACTGCTCAAATATTCGGTACTCCACGCCCTCTATCCACCGCGGCTCCAGCTCCCTGCCGAGCCTCGCCATGCGCAGGCTGCGCGGCACTGCACAGAGGCTGCGCCCGTCCTCCTCGGCGTGGAGCAGGCCGAGGGCGTCGCGCCGCCACCAGGTCACCTTCTCCGCCTCTTCGCGCTTCGGCTCCGGCGCGGCCTGCCGCGGCCTCTCGCCGCGCTCGCCCGCGTGGGTCGGCTTTTCCGGGAAATTGCGCAGCTCGCTGCGGCTGAGGCTGCGCCTCAAAACAAGGCCGCCCTCGCCCGGCTGCATGACGCCGAGGTAGCCCTCCCTCCCGTCGCCGTATATCGAGAGGCGCACCAGCCCGCTCCGTCCGGGGCAGCTCGCCTCGAACACATAGCGTATGCCGTCTCTCCGCACCTTTATGCTGCCGGCCCGCTCGCCGCCGAGCAGTACCGGGTACTCGCCTGTCTCCATCTCATCGCCTCCAAAAGAAAAGCTCTCATGTGCAAATATATGCACATGAGAGCCTGTTTCTTCCTTGTTTCAAGCTATCGTATAAGAGCCGCGCACCAGCACCTTCACGGTCTGAGCCGTGGCGGTGATGCCGTGATCCTCGATGGTGACGAGGTAGAGGTGGTTCGCCGTGAGGGCGGCGCCGCTGTTTATCGTCGATGACGACGAGAGGTCGACAAGTCCGGGCGTGTACTCGGCGACGCAGCTGGCCGTGCCTATGCGGAGCAGAATCTCGCAGCCGACCTCGCCAATCAGCTTCTGGCCGCTCGTGAGCGTCACCAGCCGGTAGTTCTCGGCAGTGGATGCGCCGGAGCCTGCGGCGAGCTTTTCGTCTATCTGCTGCTCGACCTTCTCCATGATCTGCGGGGTGAGCTTGTCCGTCAGGTAGCTGAGCGTCACGAGCGGGTCGCTCTCGCTGCCGTAGCCGGAGGCGGCGTAGCCGCCTATGCCTATGCCGAGCACCAGCGCCAGCACTATGGACAGCGCAAATGCGATTTTCGTCTTGTCTCTTCTCATATGTACCTCCGTGGTTCTGCCCACGCGGTGTGCGCGTGGGCGTATGCTGTTTCGTTCAGTGCAGGCCAAAGCTGACGGCTATGGCGTTGTCGACCTTGTTCATCGTCGGCCCGTCGAGCTTGCCCATGCGCTCGCGCAGGCGGGATTTGTCTATCGTCCTTATCTGCTCAAGGAGTATGACGCTGTTGCGCGTGAGCCCGTAGTTCTGAGCCTCAAGTTCGATATGGGTGGGAAGCCGCGCCTTGCCTATCTGCGAGGTTATCGCAGCGGCTATGACGGTGGGGCTGTGCTTGTTGCCCGTATCGTTCTGGACTATGAGCACCGGGCGCATTCCGCCCTGCTCGCTGCCGACAACGGGGCTGAGATCGGCATAATAGATATCTCCGCGTTTTACCACGCTCATGTGATCCACTCTCCATGCTGGTAGTTGCCCCGTACATACTATGTAGGTCATCTCGGGCGGGTGTTCTCCCTCGCCTTTGATTGCCGGGGCTGACTGTATTGTGGCTCACAGGAGCGATTTTTATACATCACCTGACATAGACGCGCGGCACGCGCGGGCTGATGGCGCAGAGCAGCTCGTAGCTGATCGTTCCGGCCAGCTCAGCAAGCTCGTCCACGGATACTCCGGCGCCGAACACCGTCGCCACGTCGCCGGGGCGGCAGGGTATGTCGGTCACGTCGAGCATGCACATGTCCATGCAGATTCTGCCTATCTGTCTCGCTCTGTGTCCGTTCACCAGCATATCCATTTTGCCGGAGAGGGCGCGGTGCAGTCCGTCGGCGTAGCCCACGCCGACGACGGCGGTTTTCATCGGTTTCGTCGCCGTGAAGATGCGCCCGTAGCTGATGGTGTCGCCGGGGAAATGCTCCTGGACGGAGGATATGCGCGCCTTGAGGCTCATCACCGGGCGCAGATCCAGCCCGCCGCGCTCGGCTGCGGGATAGTGCCCGTACAGCGCGAGGCCGGGGCGAACCATGTCGAGACAGGTCTGGCGATAGTTTATCACAGCTCCGGTATTGGCGCAATGCTTTATTTTGAAAGCAAAGCCGCTGCGGCGCTCAAGCTCCTCCACCGTCTGCGTGAAGCGCTCGAACTGCGTGCGGGTGAACGGGTCGCCGAACTCGTCCGACACGGCGAAGTGCGTGAACACGCCCTCGAAGTCGAGGTTCGGCAGGCGCAGCAGCTGCTCCATGTCATCCAGCTCGTCCGGCCGGAAGCCTAGGCGGCCCATGCCGGTGTCTATCTTGCAGTGCACCTTGAGCCTGCGTCCGCAGAGCTTTTCGGAAAGCTCCCTCGCCATCTCGAGCGAACACACCGTCTGCGTGATGTTGTAGTCGGCCAAATCGGCGGCGTACTCCGGCGGCGTGACGCCGAGTATGAGTATTGGCATATCTATGCCGCCGTCGCGCAGGGCTACGGCCTCGTCGAGGCAGGCCACCGCCAGGTAATCCGCGCCGAGGCGCTCCAGCTCGCGCGAGACGGCCAGAGCGCCGTGGCTGTAGGCGTCGGCCTTGACTATGCCGAGAAAGCGGCAGCCCTCCGGCAGCTTTGAGCGTATCTCCCTGTAATTGTGCTCCAGAGCGGAGAGGTCTATCTCCGCCCAGGCCCTTTTAAGCGTATCTGTCATAAGTATCACTCCAGTCGCCAATCGCTTATGGCGAGCTTGATGACGGCCTCGCCGCCGTATTCAAAGTCGGCCCTCACGGGGGTCATGTCCTCATCCAGCCAGAGGTGGACGGTGACGCCCTCCTCCTCGGAGAGCTGCACCGCAGTCAGGCCGTCTTCCTCCTCCCAGCAGCGCAGGACGTGCCCCAATCGAATGGCGTCGCACAGCTGCGGCAGCGCGGACATGGGGCTGAGCGCCTCCGTGTCGCCTATGCCGAGAATCAGCCCGTCGAACTCGATGCTCTCGCCCGCCGGGCCGCGCGAGGCCCTGACGCCGGCTATCAGCTCCGGCTCGAGAATCTCCACCGAGCACTCCTCCGGCGTGTATGTGCATTGCAGCTCAAAATCCGCCGCCGTATCCCCGAGCGACATGGTCAGCTGAGCCGTGCAGCTAACATTCTGGACGCCGCCGCGCCACTCGGAAAAGCGCTTCTCACTGTCGTCGCTCTCCCCCGCGCATGAGCAGAGGAGGATTATCGTCAGTACGGACAAAACTGCCCGCCGCATGACCTCACCTCGCCGTAAGCCTTTTTGTTATTGCAGGTATACGGTTAATCATATCGCCGGGGGTCATGGAGTATTCGCCGAATTCCGCCGCACACTCGTCCCCCGCGAGGGAGTGTATGGCGAGCGCGGTTTTCACCGCGTCTCTCAACGTGAGCTGGCACAGCATTGCGCCGAGCGCGCCCGCGAGCACATCGCCGCTGCCGCCGCGCGCCATACCGGGGTTGCCGTAGGGGCAGATGTCCGCCGAGCCGTCCGGGTAGGCGGCTATGCTGCGGTGGCCTTTGAGTATCAGTGTGCAGCCGTATTTTTCGGCAAATTCCCTGGCGGCATTGAGCCGTCCGCCGTCGAGGCTGCCGCCGAGCAGCTTAAATTCGCCCTCGTGCGGGGTGAGTATGAGCGGCGCCTTCGCCTCGCGGAGGACTTCCGGGTTCTGCCCCAGCGCCCAGAGGGCGTCGGCGTCGAGCACCAGCGGGCAGTTGGCGGCGCGCACGACCTCGGCGCAGAGAGAGCGCAGCTCGTCAGTGCGCGAGAGGCCGGGGCCGAGCACGGCGGCTGTGGCCGTCTTGAGCCGCTCGAGCATGGGCGGCAGGGCCTCGATTGAGAGCGAGCCGTCCTCCGACGCGGGCAGCGGGAACACGACTGCCTCGTCGTTTTTGACTGCCGTTATCTGGTAGATGCTCTCCGGAACGCCGGTGAACACGACGCCCGCGCCGGAGCGCACCGCCGCGCGCGAGCACATGCTCACGGCGCCGGTATAGCCCGTGCTGCCGCCTATTATCAGCAGCCGCCCGTAGCTGTATTTGTGTGTCAGTGCGGAGCGGCGCGGCAGGCTCAGCTCCGGCTCTAGTATGACGCCGACATCCGTCCCGGCGCTTTTCAGAATATCCGCCGGTATGCCGATATCGCACACCCGCAGCTCGCCGCAGTATGCGCAGCCGGGCTCGACATAGTGGCCGGGCTTGGCCATGGAAAAGGTGACGGTTACGTCGGCGCGCACGGCTTCGCCTGGCACCTCGCCTGTCTCCGCCGCGACGCCGGAGGCGATATCGGCGGCGACCACCGGCACGCCGGAGGCGTTTATGAGCCGCGCCGCCTCTAGACCCGCGCCGCGCAGCGGCGAGTTGAGGCCGATGCCGTACATGGCGTCGACGATTACGGCGCAGTTTTGCGGGAGCTGTGAGTTGTCGTCAAAGTCAAGCAGCTCGCCGCCGCGCGCAATCAGGCGGCTGAGCATCTCGCGGGAATCTGCGGTGAGCTTTTCGCGCTTTCCGACGAGGAAAACGCGCGCCTCGAAGCCGCGCTCGATGAGCATGTAGGCGGCGGCTATGCCGTCTCCGCCGTTATTCCCGCTGCCGCAGAACACGGCGGCGCTGCCGCCGTGCGCGAGGTACGGCAGGCAGGAGTCGACTAAATGTCCGGCGGCGTTCGTCATCAGCAGATCCGAGGCTATGCCCCGGGCGTTTATCGCCTCGGCGTCCGCCGCGCGCATTTTTTCGGGATTAGAGAGCAGCATATATCCGCCTCCTTTGATTTCTCCAATTATAATATTTCCCGCAAAAATAGTCAAATTCATTCTTGAAGTTCTGTGGGATATGTGATATAAAAGAATAGTTAAACTGCGAGGATCGGGAAAATAGCGGTCTGCGCCCCACGGCAGAGAATGAACGTCACCGGCTGAGAGCGTTCTGTGCGGGCTCTTCGCTTGGTTCGCCCGTGAGCGCCGGCCAATCCCCGGCGGGTGTGCCCGTTACAGCACGCAAAGTGCGGAGCCATGCCGCTCCGAACATGGGTGGTACCACGGAAGTTCAGGCTTTCGTCCCTTGGGACGATGGCCTTTATTTTTTTGCTTAAAACACATCTATATAAGGAGTTGTTCACATGAAAGACAAGCTGAACGAGCTTGCGGCGCAGTCCGCCGCGGCTATCGAAGCGGCTGACAGCCTCGAGGCTCTCGAGGAGCTGCGCGTCCGCTTCCTCGGCAAAAAGGGCGAGCTCACCGCCATACTCAAGATGATGGGCAAGCTCTCCGCCGAGGAGCGCCCCGTTATGGGTCAGCTCGCGAACTCTGTGCGCGCAAAGCTCGAATCCGAGCTTGAGACCCGCAAAAAGGAGCTCGGCGAAAAGGCCCTCGAGGCCAGAATGAAGGCCGAGGCCCTAGACGTCACCCTCCCCGGCAAGCACGTCGAGCTGGGCCACAAGCACCCAATGTACATCGCCCTCGACGAGCTGAAGGACATCTTTATCGGCATGGGCTTCACCGTGCTCGACGGCCCCGAGGTCGAGCTCGCCGAGTATAACTTCGACAAGCTCAACGCCGAGGAGGGCCACCCCAGCCGCGACTGGAGCGACACCTTCTACTTCGACAATGACAGCCGCGTCATGCTCCGCAGCCAGACCAGCCCCATGCAGGTCCGCGCCATGGAGACCATGCCGCTGCCCATCCGCATCGTCGCGCCCGGCAGGGTCTACCGCAAGGACGAGGTCGACGCCACCCACAGCCCCATGTTCCACCAGGTTGAGGGCATGGTCATTGACCGCCACGTCACCATGGCCGACCTCAAGGGCACGCTCAACGCCATGGTGCGCCGCCTCTACGGCGAGAACACCAAGACCCGCTTCCGTCCCCACCACTTCCCCTTCACCGAGCCCAGCTGCGAGATGGACGTCCAGTGCCACAAGTGCGGCGGCGTCGGCTGCCCCACCTGCAAGGGCGAGGGCTGGATTGAGCTGCTCGGCGCGGGTATGATTCACCCCCATGTCCTCGAGATGTCCGGCATAGACCCCGAGGTCTACTCCGGCTGGGCCTTCGGCATCGGCCTCGAGCGCACCGCCATGCGCCGCTTCAAGATTGCCGACCTCAGACTCATATTCGAGAACGACCTGCGCTTCCTCACCCAGTTCTGATTGGAGGATCTAAGATATGTTGATAAGCAGAAAATGGCTCGACGAATTCGTCAGCGTCAAAGATAACAACAAAGACTTCTCCGAGGCCATGACCCTCTCCGGCTCCAAGGTCGAGGGCTGGGAGGAGCTCGGAAAAGAGATGAAAAACCTCGTCGTCGGCCGCGTCACCGATATGGCAAAGCACGAGAATTCCGACCACATGTGGGTCTGTCAGGTCGACGTCGGCGCCGAAACCGTCCAAATCGTCACGGGCGCGTGGAACGTCCACGTCGGCGACATTGTCCCCGTCGCCATGCACGGCGCCATGCTGCCCGGCGGCAAGAAGATTGAGCGCGGCAAGCTCCGCGGCGTCGAGTCCAACGGTATGCTCTGCGGCCTCTACGAGCTCGGCCTCGACGAGCGCGACTTCCCCTACGCCGTGATTACCCCCGCCGCCATCCTCGGCGACTACCACACGCTCGACAAGGACAAGCCCTCCATCCCCGCCGACATCCAGCCGGGCCACAAGATTTACGGCCCCGTTGTCGCGGCCAGGATGCTCGAGGTCATGCCCCTTGAGGACGGCTCCTTCCACACCTGCGCCGACATCGGCGGCGCTACCGTCTGCCCCGACACGAGCTGCCCCAACCTCCACGTCGGCGATATGGTCGCCTACAACACCAAGTCCGACAGCTACTGCACCCTCGCCGACCTCCACGCCGAGCAGGCTGAGTTCCCCCACTGCATACCCGACGGCATATTCCTCCTCCACGAGGAGGGCGTGAAGCCTGGCGACGACCTCAAGCCCGTCATCGGCGCGGACGACACCGTCGTCGAGTTTGAGATCACCCCGAACCGCCCCGACTGCCTCAGTGTCATTGGCCTCGCCCGCGAGGCGGCGGTCACCTTCAAGCAGGAGCTGAGACTGCACACCCCCGTCGTCAAGGCCGAGTCCAAGGAGAAGCTCTCCGACTATCTCGAGGTCGACATCCGCGACAAGCAGCTCTGCCCGCGCTACACCGCCCGCATGGTGAAAAACGTCAAGATTGCCCCCTCCCCCAAGTGGATGCGCGAGCGTCTGCGCGCCAGCGGAGTGCGCCCGATTAACAACATCGTCGACATCACCAACTACGTCATGCTTGAGTACGGCCAGCCGATGCACGCCTTCGACTACCGCTACGTCAAGGGCGGCAAGATAGTCGTCCGCCGCGCCGAGGAGGGCGAGGAGCTCACCACGCTCGACGGCGGCGTCCGCAAGCTCACGAACAACATGCTCGTCATCGCCGACGAGCACCGCGCAGTCGGCCTTGCCGGAATCATGGGCGGCCTCAACAGCGAGATTGTCGCTGACACTGTCGACGTCGTCTTCGAGTCCGCCAACTTCAACGGCACCGCCATCCGCAAGGCCGCCCTCGCCCTCGGTATGCGCACCGAGGCCAGCGCCAAGTTCGAGAAGGGTCTCGACATCCAGAACACCATACCCGCCGTCGACAGAGCCTGCGAGCTGGTCGAGATGCTCGGCGCAGGCGAGGTTCTGCCCGACACCATCGACGTCTGCGGCGAGCTGCCCGCGCCCACCACCCTCGCCCTCCGCCCGGAGAAGATCAACGAGCTGCTCGGCACCGACATCGATGTCGCCGAGATGCGCGAGATACTCCGCAGCCTCGGCTTCGGCGTCGACGAAAACGACATCGTCACCGTCCCGTCCTGGCGCGGCGCTGTGTCGCACTACTCCGACCTTGCCGAGGAGGTCGCCCGTATCCACAGCTACAACGAGATTCCCAACACCCTCATGAGCGGCGCGACCACCCAGGGCGGCTACGACGCGAAGCAGCTGCTCGAGCGCAAGCTCGGCGAGGTCTGCCGCTCCGTCGGCTACAACGAGATCATCACCTACTCGTTCATCAGCCCCAGCTACTACGACAATATCCGCCTCCCGGCGGATTCCCCGCTGCGCAAGTCCATGCGCATCATGAACCCCCTCGGCGAGGACACCTCCATCATGCGCACCACCGTCCTCCCCTCCATGCTGGAGATTCTCACCCGCAACTACAACTTCCGCAACAAGAGCGCCAAGCTCTACGAGATTGGCCGCATATACTTCGAGCGCCCCGACGGCCTCGCCGACGAGCCCAAGATCCTCTCCCTCGGCGCCTACGGCGACGGCATGGACTTCTTCGCCATGAAGGGCGCTGTCGAGGATATTCTGGAGTCCGTCAGAGCCGAGAAGGTGCGCTTCGTCCTCGAGAGCGGGAATCCCTCCTACCACCCCGGCCGCTGCGCCAGGGTCTACTCCGGCGACGCGCTCATCGGCGTCTTTGGTCAGATTCACCCGCTGGTCGCGCGCAACTACGGCGTCGACTGCGAGCTGTACACCGCCGAGCTCGCCTTTGACGCGCTGTGGTCCGTCCACGGCGACGAGCCGGAGTACACCCCGCTGCCGCGCTTCCCGTCCGTCACGCGCGACATCGCCGTCGTCTGCGATGCCGCCATCCCCGCCGCCGAGCTGGAGGACACCATCGCCGCCTGCGGCGGACAGTACCTCCGCGGCATCCAGCTCTTCGACGTCTACCAGGGCGCCAACATCCCCGACGGCAAAAAGTCCGTGGCCTTCTCCCTCACACTCAGGGCCGACGACATGACCCTCACCGACGAGCACGCCGAGGAGACTGTCGCCGCCATCCTCGACGGCCTCGAAAAATCTCACGGCGCTGTAATAAGATGACAATTTGAGCATAAACTGTAACTCAATAGTAATATTAAATCGCTTTACAGCCGTCAAAAATTTGATATAATTGGTAACGTAGTGATTATTCGAGGAGGGAGCACAGTGGAAGACGCCACCCGTAAATTCAACGCCATCGACAACAGCACTCAAATCAGAGAGATTTTGTCTTCTGTTTACGACTCTCTCGTGGTAAAGGGCTACAACCCCATCAACCAGCTCGTCGGCTACATCCTCTCCGAGGATCCGACCTACATCACCAATTATAACAACGCCCGCTCGCTCATCTGCCGCATCGACAGAGACGAGCTGCTGCAGGAGCTCGTCGAGAGCTATCTCAAAAAATGAAAAACAGGAGGGCTTGCCCTCCTGTTTTTTTCGCGTTTAATACATTTGAAATAACTTCTGCATTTCTTTATTAACAATTAGTGTGTATCATAATACTTGCAAGAGACAGTTTCATCTTTTTCATTTTGTCCTCAATCTATATGGAACAGCAGACCGGAATGTCGCGCCGGCCTGCTGTTTCCATTTTTATGGGGATTTTTTCATCTCAGCGCCCCGCAACCCCAAACCGAAGCCCAGCGCAAGCGGGTTCGGTTTGGTTAAGGAGCCGCGACAGAATGAGTGAGAGGTGACTTTTTATAAAAAAGTCGCCGCGAACGATATGACGTCCGCGGCGACGTGGCAGCGGGTGAAGGATTCG
>CALWXY010000042.1 GCA_944385595.1 uncultured Oscillospiraceae bacterium | reverse complement strand
TGTAATATATAAAGGAGGAGCGGCGGACAAAGTCGTCCACCGACAGCGGGCTCGAAAACCGCGCGGTGCCGCCCGTCGGCAGCGTGTGGTTCGGCCCCGCGAAGTAGTCGCCGAGCGGCTCCGGCGTGCTGCGGCCGAGGAAGATGCTGCCCGCGCACTTCACGCCGTCGAGGTACGCAAACGGCTCGTCCACACACAGCTCGAGGTGCTCCGGCGCTATCTCGTTCGATAGCTCCACGCCCTCCGCTATGCTGTCCACTATGATTATCCTGCCCCGGGTGTCTATGCTCGCTCGGGCTATCTCGCGCCGCGGCAGGGTCTCGAGCTGCTTTTCAAGCTCGGACCGCACCGCCTCGGCCAGCTCCCGGCTCGGCGTTATTAGCACGGCTGCGGCGTTTTTGTCGTGCTCGGCCTGCGAGAGCAGGTCGGCGGCGCAGCAGGCGGGGCTTGAGTTCTCGTCCGCGATTATGAGTATCTCGCTCGGCCCGGCTATCATGTCGATATCGACCTGGCCGAAGACCTGGCGCTTCGCCTCGGCGACGAACACGTTGCCGGGGCCTGTGATCTTGTCGACGGCGGGGACGCTCTCGGTGCCGTAGGCGAGCGCGGCGATAGCCTGCGCGCCGCCGCATTTTATCACCCTGTCCGCGCCCGCAATCTCGGCGGCGGCGAGGATGACGGGGTCAATCTTGCCGTCCTTCGCCGGGGTGGCGACGGTGACCTCAGGCACGCCCGCTATCTTCGCGGGGATGACGTTCATCAGCACCGTCGAGGGGTAGCTCGCTGTCCCGCCGGGGACGTACACGCCCGCGCGGCGCAGCGGCATGACCTTCTGCCCAAGCACTCTGCCCGGGCGCTCGGCGGCTATGAAGCCCTCGCGGCGCTGCCTTCTGTGGAAGTCGCGGATATTCTCCGCCGCCTCGGCGAGTATGGCGAGAAACTCTGTCCCCACCGCCTCGCGCGCGGCTTTGAATTCAGAGGCCGTCACCTCAAAGCTCTCGGGCGCGCAGCCGTCGAAGCGCTCTGAGTATTCGCGCAGCGCCGCGTCGCCACGCGCGCGCACGGCGGCGATTATCTCCGCCACCGCGCCCTCGACGCCGCTCTTTTCATTGTCGCGGCGCAGCACCTCGCGCGCCGATATCTCGCTTTTATCGTAAATGGCTATCATTCGCTGACCTCCATCGCCGAGCCGAGGCGGCTCAGCATCTCCTCAATTTTGGCGTTTTTGAACTTGAAGCTCGCCTTGTTCGCCACAAAGCGCGCGCTTATCGGCACTATCTCCTCGAATACCTCCAAGCCGTTCTCGCGGAGCGTCTTGCCCGTCTCCACTATGTCGACGATGACGTCCGACATGCCGAGCACCGGGGCAATCTCAATCGAGCCGTTGAGCTTTATGAGGTCAATGTCGCGGCTGCGGGAGGCGTAGTAGCCGGAGGCGATGTGCGGAAACTTCGTCGCCACGCGCAGCGCCCTGCCGGAGTCGAACCGCGCGCCGCGCAGTCCCGCGACGCACATGCGGCATTTGCCGAAGCCGAGGTCGCACAGCTCATACACGTCCGGCTCGTACTCGAGCAGTATGTCCCTGCCCACGACGCCGACGTCCGCCGCCCCGCGCTCGACGTATATCGCGACGTCCGAGGGCTTCGACCAAAAGTAGCGCACCCCGTTTGCCTCGTCGGTGAATATGAGGCGGCGGTTTTGCTCGAGAATCTCCGGGCAGCCGTAGCCAATAGAGTCGAAGAGGCTGTAGACCTTCTCGCCCAGCCGCCCCTTGGGCAGCGCTATGCTGATATAATCGTCCATGTCTCCCGCCTCCTCACAGCTCTATAATCTCGCGGCAGCGCCCGCCGCCGTCTATCATCACGCTCTTGCCCGCTTTTCGCAGCTCGCAGGCCTTCCTCAGCGCCCCGGCGGCGCAGCCGTTTGAGACTATTGCGACGTCCGCGTCGTACTCAGGCTCGGAGCGGCCGAGCCGCTCGAGCAAATCGGTATACACCGCAAAGCCCACCGCGCCCGGCGCGCCGGAGACGCGCTGCGCGAGCTTATCATATCTGCCGCCGGCGAGCACGCCCTCCGGCAGCTCGGGGATATAGCCCCGGAAAATCAGTCCGTTATAGTAGTGCATGTCGTTGACTATCGAGAAGTCGAGCCGCAGCTTCGACACATCCGTCACCCCGGCGAGCGCGCGGCCAAGCCCCTCAAGCTCGCGCAGGGCGTCGCGCGCCGTACCGTTCACGGCGAAGCGCCCGGCCTCCGGCAGCACGCCCTCGACTCTGCCGGACCGCGCCCCGAGAGCCGGCAGCAGCTCCGCCGCCGCGCCCGAGGCTCCCTCCCGCGCGAGCAGGCGGCGCAGCTCGTGCGAGTTTTTGCCCGCCATGAGGTGCAGCGCCTCGCTCTGCGCGCCCTCGCGCAGACCCGTCTCGGCCAGCAGCCCCGTCACCAGCCCCATGTGCGACAGGTCGAGTATGTACTCGTCCGATATCGCGGCGAGGCTCTCGCAGGCCAGCAGCAGCACCTCGCCCATGGCGCAGATATCCGCCGCGCCGACGTATTCGAGGCCGACCTGCCGCCGCTCGCGCAGCTCGCCGCTTTTGTCGGCTCTGTAGACGTTCTCGCTGTAGTACAGCCGCCTCGGCAGCCCCTCGCCCGTGACGCTGCGGAGTATGCTGAGCGTCACGTCCGGCTTGAGCGCCAGCAGCCTGCCGCCCTTGCCGGAAAAGGTGACTATGCCGCCCGCGGGCAGGAAGCTCTTGTTCTCAAGGTACAGCTCGTAGTCCTCGAAGCGGCTCATTTTGAATTTTCGGTAGCCCATGCTCTCGTAGAGCAGTCTCAGCGCGGCGGGGCCGCGGCTCTCCTTTTCTGCCATATCCAGACCTCCACAAAATCATGTCGAGATTATATCTCACTTTATCGCGTTAGTCAAGTAGCTGATTAAAACATTCGGAGGGCTTTATATGCCCTCCAATTCTTACAGTCTGACAAAAAGCTCACTACAGAGCGGCTTCGCAGAATTCCGTCATCCGCAGATGACGGAACAAAATCAAATTCGTCATTTCCGGCGACATGTGCGGCGGAAATGACACTTCTCATGGCGGATGGGGTGACTTTTTCGCCAGAAATCGAGCCACATCCGCCATGCAATCCCCTTGGCAGAAAAGGCACTTGTGCCTTTTCCGCCAGTCACTCTATGGATTTTAACGACTCGGCCATGTTTATACTGTCAAGCCGTCGCCTCATTATCAGGCTCACGCACAGCGAGAAGCCGAAGGTCCACAGCACGGAGGCGAGGTAGCTCGAGGGGTAGACGCGCACATCGAAGCAGACCATGTCGACCACTATCTGCGACATGACGAAGGAGTGCAGCGCCCTGCCGAGCGCGAGGCCGACCAGCGCGCCTATGGCCGTGAGCATGATGTTCTCGCGGAAGACGTAGGCCGCCGTCTCGTTCGGGAAGAAGCCCAGCACCTTGAGCGTCGCTATCTCGCGCTCGCGTTCGGTTATATTTATATTGGTGAGGTTATACAGCACGATGAACGCCAGAGCGCCGGCGCAGACTATGACCATCACCACTATATACTTCATGCTCTCCATCATGGAGTCGACCCGCTCGCGCATGTCGGTGCTGAGGTTTATGGAGGCCACGCCGTCGAGCCGGAGCAGCTCCGCCGCCGTCGCGTGCGCGTCCTCCCCGGCGGAGAGCACCCAGGCGCTCTTGTACTCGCAGCCGCCGAAGGCGCTCTCGTAGCTCTCCGGCGAGACGTACACATAGTTATACACAAAGTTGTCGAAAATGCCGGAGACTGTGAGGTGCAGCTCGTTCATGTCGCCGTCGCGGAGCGTCACCCCGTCGCCGATACTCAGCCCCAGGGCCTTCGCCAGTCCGTTATTTATGACGGCCTCGCCCTCGCCCGGCAGCGCTACGCGCTCGCCGTCCGAGCGCAGCTGCACAAAGCCCTCGACCTCCTCCGGCGAGACGACGAGGTTCACGCTCTTCACGCCGGAGCCGCCCTCGAGGTCTATCGAGCTCTCGTGCACGAACAGCGCGCCGGAGATAAGCCCATCCGTGTCGGCGAGGAAGCGCGCCTCGTCCTCCGGGCTGAGGGCGTCGGAGAAGCTGACGGAGAAGTCGTACATCGTGACCTCGCCGTACTGGAAGTCGGTGAGGCCGCCGATGGAGTCGTCTATGCCGTAGCCGGTGAGCAGCAGGGCGGTGCAGCCGCCTATGCCGAGCACCATCATGAAAAAGCGCTTTTTGTAGCGAGTGAGGTTTCTTATGCTGACTTTGTGCAGGAATTTCAGGCGGTTCCAGACAAACGGCAGCTTTTCGAGCAGCACCCGCTTGCCCGCCGCCGGGGCCTTGGGGCGGATGAGCTCCGCCGGCACCTCGCGCAGCTCGGCGCGGCAGGTGAGCCAGCTCACGCCCAGAGCGCCCGCGAGCGACACGGCTATGCAGCCGAGCGACAGCAGCGGCGACAGCGAGGTCTCAAGCCCGCCGAAGCCGTACATTATGCCGTAGGCCTGCCAGATGACGCGCGGGAACACCGCGGGGCCGCCCACAACGCCCAGCGCGCTGCCTATAAGCGCCGCCGAGCCGGAATAAAACAGGTATTTCGCCGCTATCTCGCGCGGCGCGTAGCCCAGCGCTTTCAGCACGCCTATCTGCGTGCGCTGCTCCTCGACCATGCGCGCCATCGTCGTCATGCACACCAGCGCCGCCACGAGGAAGAAGAATATCGGGAACACGCCCGATATGCCCTCGACTATGGCGCTGTCGTTCTCGAAGCACAGGTAGCCGACGTTCGTGTCCCGCCCCAGCACATAGGTGTTCGGCGGCTCAAGCTCGCTCAGCTCGCGCTTCGCGTCGGCGAGGTCGCGCTCGGCGTCGGCCAGCTCCGCCTCCGCGTCGGCGAACTCCTGCTCCGCCTCCGCCACGCCGTCGAGGTAGTCCTGGTAGCCCTCGGAGTAGTCGTCCTCGCCGTCGAGGAGATCCTCGTAGGCCTCCTGAAGCTCGCGCTTGCCGTCGGCGCGCTCGGTCTCGAGCGTCTCGCGCGCATCATGGAGCTCCTGCACGCCGTCGTAATACTCCGCCCAGCCGGTCTGCAAATCGTAGCGGGCGTCGTAAAGCTCGGCGAGGCCGTCGGAATACTCGGCGTAGGCCTCGTCTATGGTCTCCTTGGCCCTGTCGAGGCGCGCCTTCGCCGTGTCGAGCGCCGCCTTCGAGGCCTCAAGCTCCTCCTTGCCCTCTATGTACTCGCGCTCGCCCGCCCGGTACTCGCTCCAGCCGTCGGAGAGCTGCTGCTGCGCCGCGTCCAGCGCGTCGCAGGAGGCTATCAGCGCGTCGGAATTTTCCGGCACGCCCTCCATGCCCATGCCGGACATCGCGCCCAGCGCCATGTCGACGGCCATTTTCGTGTTCTCGTCGCCCGCGCGCAGAGCCGCGAGCAGGCTGTCGGCATCCGTGCCGAGCTGCCCGGCTATACCCGCGAGCAGCGTGTCCATCTGCTGTCTGCCCGCCTGCAGCTCTGCCGAGGCGCTCTCGAGCTGCGACTCGGCAAAGCTCAGCTCGCGCCGCGCCTTTTCCAGCTCCGCCGCGCCCTCCTCGTACTGCTTGAGGCCGTCCTCGTATTCGATAAGCCCCGTCGTGTACTCGGCGATGCCGCTCTGGAGCTGCGAGTCGCCCACCTCCATCGCCAGCAGGCCGGAGGCGTAGTCCTCCTCGCCCTCGAGCAGCTCCTCGTAGGCGTCGGC
>CALWXY010000041.1 GCA_944385595.1 uncultured Oscillospiraceae bacterium | reverse complement strand
CTCGGGGGTGCCGGAGATCTTTCCGCGGACTCTGGCGTGGCGCCTCTGGCGCTGTCCCTTGGTATCGGGTCTTTTAATCATTTAGGCACACCTCCTGTTATTTACCGGTCTTGCCTTCTTTGCGGCGAATGACCTCATCGGCATACTTGATGCCCTTGCCCTTGTAGGGCTCGGGCGGCTTGATGCCGCGGACTTCCGCTGCGAACTGGCCGACCTTCTGCTTGTCTATACCGTGGATGACGATGGAGTTGGGGTTCGGAACGTCGATGGTGATGCCGTCGATCTCGTCCACGTTGACCTGGTGGGAGAAGCCGACGTTCAGCACGAGCTTCTTGCCCTCCTTGGCGGCACGGTAGCCGACGCCGTTGACCTCGAGGTTCTTGGTGAAGCCCTCGGTCACGCCGACGACCATGTTGTGCAGCAGGCTGCGGGTCAGGCCGTGGAGCGCGCGGTTTTCCTTCTCGTCGTCAGGACGGGTGACAATGAGGTGTCCGTCTTCGACCTTGATGGTCATCTGGGGAACCGCGGTCATCTCAAGCTCGCCCTTAGGGCCCTTGACGGTGACGTGGTTCTTCTCGCCGACAGTGACGGTGACGCCGGCGGGGATAGCTATGGGAGCTCTTCCGATTCTGCTCATCTTCTTACCTCCTTACCACACGAACGCGAGGACTTCGCCGCCGATATGATTGGCACGGGCCTTCTTATCGGTCATGACGCCCTTGGAGGTGGAGATGATGGCGATGCCCATGCCGCGCAGGACGCGGGGCAGCTCGTCGGCGCCGGCGTAGACACGCAGGCCGGGCTTGCTGACGCGGCGGAGGCCGGTGATGGCCTTCTCCTTGCCGGGCAGGTATTTGAGGGCGATGCGGATGACGCCCTGGGTGCCGTCCTCAACGATCTGGTAGGACTTGATGTAGCCCTCCTCGAGCAGGATCTCGGCGATAGCCTTCTTCATCTTGGAAGCAGGCACGTCGACAGACTCGTGTCTCGCGCTGCCGGCGTTGCGGATGCGGGTGAGCATATCCGCAATGGGGTCGGTGATTTGCATTTGTTTTTCCTCCTTATTAGAGTTACAGGCCACCAAGCCTGTTCAGGCGGCGAGGTATCATGACCAATCCGTGATTGACCGTGACCTTTCGCCATCCTATATCTATGTTTTTCGGCGCTTTGGCCGTAAAAACCGTATTTCGCTCCTGTGGGCGGGCAGATATCTGCCCGCCCCTCAGAAGCGCTCAGAGCATTGCTCTATGAGGCCTCTGGGGCTTGCCAGCTTACCAGGAAGCCTTTTTGACGCCGGGAATCTGACCCTTGTAGGCCAGCTCACGGAAGCAGATACGGCAGACGCCGTAGTCACGCAGGTAAGCGTGGGGACGTCCGCAGATCTTGCAGCGGTTGTAGCGGCGGGTGGAGAACTTCGCCGGGGCCTGCTGCTTGAGGATCATTGCCTTCTTTGCCATTTTTCGCTTACCTCCTTATGCCTGGATGAAGGGAGCGCCCATCAGCTTCAGCAGCTCGCGGGCCTCCTCGTCGGTGTTGGCGGTGGTGCAGATTGCGATGTTCATGCCGCGCAGCTTCTCGATCTTGTCGTAGTCAATCTCGGGGAAGATAATCTGCTCCTTGAGGCCGAGGCTGTAGTTGCCGCGTCCGTCGAAAGCGTCGGCGGAGATGCCGCGGAAGTCGCGGACACGGGGCAGGGCTATGTTGAACAGCCTGTCGAGGAACTCCCACATGCGGTCATGGCGGAGGGTAACCTTGACGCCGACGTTCATGCCCTCGCGGAGCTTGAAGTTGGCGACGCTCTTGCGGGCCTTGGTCGCGACGGCGTGCTGGCCGGCGATGGCGCTGATGTCTTTGATGACGGCGTCGAGGGCCTTGGCGTTATCCTTGCAGTCGCCGCAGCCGACGCTGATGACTATCTTCTCGAGCTTGGGGATCTGCATGACGCTCTTGTAGCCAAACTTGGCCATCAGGGCGGGAGCGACTTCCTCAACGTACTTTTTCTTCATTGTGGTCATATTCTGCTCTCCTCCCTTACAGTGCCGCGCCGCACTTCTTGCAGACGCGGACTTTCTTGTCGCCCTCAATCTTGTGGGCGACGCGGGTCGCCTTGCCGCACTTGGGGCAGACGACCTGGACCTTGCAGGCGTAGATGGGGGTCTCCATCTTGATTATGCCGCCCTCCTCGCCCTGCTTGCGGGGCTTGCGGTGGCGGGAAGCGACGTTGATGCCCTCGGCCACGAGCTTGCCGGCCTGGGGATTGACGGACAGAACCTTGCCCTGCTTGCCCTTGTCCTTACCGGACAGAACGATGACGGTATCGTCTTTTCTGATATTCATTCTGCTGCCCTCCTATATGACTTCGGGAGCGAGCGAGAGGATCTTCATGAATTCCTTCTCGCGCAGCTCGCGCGCCACCGGTCCAAAGATACGGGTTCCGCGGGGGTTCTTGTCCTCACGGATGATGACCGCGGCGTTCTCGTCGAAGCGGACATAGGTGCCGTCGTTGCGGCGAACGCCCTTGGCGCTGCGCACGATGACGGCGCGGACAACGTCGCCCTTCTTGACCGTGCCGCCGGGAGCAGCCTTGCGCACGGAGGCGACGATCACATCGCCGATGTTGCCGTACTTGCGCTTGCTTCCGCCGAGAACACGGATGCACTTGAGTTCCTTGGCGCCGGTATTGTCGGCGACCTTAAGATAAGTTTCCTGCTGTATCATTTAGGCGCCTCCTTACTTTGCCTTCTCTATGATCTCGACCACGCGCCAGCGCTTGTCGCGGCTGAGGGGGCGAGTCTCCATGACCTTCACTCTGTCGCCCACGCCGCAGCTGTTCTGCTCGTCGTGCGCCTTCAGGCGGTAGGTCCTCTTGATAATCTTCTTATATATCGGGTGGGCCACGCGGTCCTCAACAATGACGACGACGGTCTTATCCATCTTGTCGGAGACGACCTTGCCCACGCGGGTCTTACGGGAACTGGTCCTGATTTCGTTCATTGCACTTTACCTCCTTACTGCTCGAGCTTCTCGCGCATCACGGTCTTGACTCGGGCAATATCGCGGCGCACAGCGCTGATCTTAACGGGGTTGTCAAGATGATTGGTAGCATGCTGCATACGCAGGGTAAACAGGTCCTTTTTCAGCTCTGCGAGCTTGTTCTCAAGCTCGGTGGCGGACATATTGCGGATTTCATTTGCCTTCATCTTATTCACCACCAATCTCAGTCTCGACCTCGCGCTGCACGACCTTGCACTTGCAGGGGAGCTTGTGGCTGGCAAGACGCAGCGCCTCACGGGCGACATCCTCGCCCACGCCCGCGATCTCGAACATCACGCGGCCGGGCTTCACGACGGCGACCCAGTACTCGGGGGAGCCTTTACCGGAACCCATGCGGGTCTCGGCGGGCTTCTGAGTGACGGGCTTGTCGGGGAATATCTTAATCCAGACCTTACCGCCGCGCTTGGTGTAGCGCGTCATGGCGATACGGGCGGCCTCGATCTGGTTGCTGGTAATCCAGCAGGGCTCGGTGGCCATCAGGCCCCACTCGCCGTTGGAGACGAAGTTGCCTCTCATGGCTTTGCCCTTCATACGGCCGCGGTGGACGCGGCGGTATTTAACTCTCTTGGGCATCAGCATTATGCGTTGCCTCCTTCCTTGGGTGCGCCGGCAGCCGGACGGGGACCGCGGTTGAATCCGCCGTTCTGTCCCTGGGGACGGCCGCCTCTGTTGTAGCCGTTCTGGCCCTGACCCTGGCGGTTGTAGCCGCCCTGGCGGCGGTCGCCGCCTCTGCGGTCATCGCGGCGGCGATCGTTTCTGCGGCGGTCGTCGCGGCGGTTCATATCCATGGTGCGCGGGGTGGTGCGCAGGCTCTGGGAGAGGATCTCGCCTTTGTAGATCCAGACCTTGACGCCTATGCGGCCGTAGGTGGTAGCGGCCTCGGCGAAGCCGTACTCGATGTCGGCGCGCAGGGTCTGCAGGGGGATGGTGCCCTCGTGATACTGCTCGGTGCGGGCGATCTCGGCGCCGCCGATACGGCCGGAGCACATGATCTTGATGCCGCGGGCGCCCATGCGCATTGCACGTCCCATGGCGTTCTTCATCGCGCGGCGGAAGCCGATGCGGCGCTCGAGCTGGGAGGCGATGTTCTCGGCGACGAGCTGGGCGTTGACGTCGGGGGTGCGGACCTCAACGATGGAGAGGGCGACGGGCTTGCCGATGCGCTTCTCCATGGTCTGACGGAGGCGCTCAATCTCGGCGCCGCCCTTGCCGATCACGACGCCGGGGCGGGAGCAGTGGATGAAGATGCGGACCTTGGAGCTGTCGCGCTCTATCTCAATCTTGGGGACGCCTGCGGAATACAGGGTCTCCTTCAGATATTTACGGATGTTGTAGTCTTCGACGATGAGGTCGCCGACCTTATCGTTGCGGGCGTACCAGCGGGAATCCCAATCCTTGATGACGCCGACGCGAAGGCCATGAGGATTAACTTTCTGTCCCATATTCTGCCTCCCTT
>CALWXY010000040.1 GCA_944385595.1 uncultured Oscillospiraceae bacterium | reverse complement strand
ACGGTCTGGGAGCCGCCATCGAGCAGCTGAAGAGCAGCGGCCTCTTCGACGAGGTGCTCTACGCCAGAGCGGGCTGCACGATTTCCAATCACTGCGGCCCGAATACGCTTGGAGTTATAATGCTCAGAGAGAAATAAGCGATTTTCCTGCCCGGAGGGATTCCCTCCGGGCTTTTTGCTGTCTTTATATTCTTTTGAACAGCTTATCCAGCTCTTTTTTGGTGAGCGTCACCGCCACGGGGCGGCCGTGGGGGCAGTACTTCACCTCGCCGGACATGACGGCGGCGGCGAGTATGCGCAAATCCTCCGGCTCGCTGGATTTGCCCGCCTTGATGGCCGCCTTGCAGGCCATCGTGTGCAGCGCGGCGTCGCTGTCGCCGCTCGTGAAGCCGCGCGCCAGCTCCTCGACGGCGCTCTGAATCTCCGGTATGTCGATGTCGCAGCGCGCGGCGCGCACTATGACGTCGCTGCCCAGCATCGAGAGGTCGAAGCCGAGCCGCTCGAAGCGCTCCGGCTCGTTTTCGACGGCGGCGGCGGTCTTGGGATCTGCGCGGAACACCACCGGCGGCATCAGCATCTGCACCATCGGCGGCTCGGCGGAGCTTTTGAGCCTGTCGAATATCATGCGCTCGTGGGCGGCGTGCTTATCTATGAGCACCAGCCCATCCGCGCTCTCGACCAGTATGTAGGTGCTCATCGCCTCGCCGACCAGGCGCCAGTCGCGCTCAGTCGGGCGGGCCTGCGCCAGCGGCTCCGGCTCAGGCTGCGGAACCGGCTGCGGCGCCGGTTCGGGGCGCGGCTGCGGCGCTGGCTGCGGCGGCATGATGTCGCGCAGCTTGACCCCGCCGCCGCTCTGCGGCAGCTCGTATTTGCGCGGGGGCGAGTAGCCCTCCGGGATGAAGCGCTCCTCGTACTCCTTTGCGGAGAGCATGCGCCAGCCGCCCGTTTTGACCTCCGGCTCCGGCTCCGGGCGGGGCGGGAGCTCGGCCTCGCGCGCCGGGCGCTCCTGCTCCATCGCGGAGAGGGCGGCGTAGTACACGGCGTCGTACACGGCGCGGTCATCGGAGAACTTGACCTCCGCCTTCGTCGGGTGGACGTTCACATCCACCGCGCCGAGGCCGAGCCTTATGTGGATGACGCAGGCGGGGAAGCGCCCGGTCATCAGCGTGTTTTTGTAGGCGTTCTCCAGCGCCGTCTGCATGGTGACGGAGCGCACGCTCCTGCCGTTTACGAAGAAAAACTGCTGCGCGCGGTTGCCCCTGCCCGCCGACGGCGACGAGACGAAGCCCTCGACGGCGACGCCCCCGCTCTCGCCGGAGCAGGGGAGCATGTCCCTCACCGCGTCCGCGCCGAGCACGGCGTAGCAGGCGGAGACGAGCCGCCCGTCGCCTGGGGTGAAGAACTCCTCGCGCCCGTCGCGCAGGCAGCGGAGCGACACCTCCGGGTGCGCGAGCGCCGTGCGCTGCGCCACCGCGACGCACTGGGCCTGCTCGGCCCTGTCGCTCTTTATGAACTTGAGCCGCGCGGGGGTGTTGTAAAACAGGTCGCGCACGGTCATCACCGTGCCGTCGGGGCAGCCGATTTCGCGCATGGACTGGATGTCCCCGGCCTCGACCTCCATCTCGACGCCCAGCTCCGCGCCGCGCGCGCGGGTGGTCAGCTCGATGCGCGAAACCGCCGATATCGCCGCCAGCGCCTCGCCGCGAAAGCCGAGGGTGCCTATGGCCTCAAGCCCCCGCTCGTCGCTCAGCTTGCTGGTCGCGTGGCGCAGGAAGCAGACCCCGGCGTCCTCCGGGGCCATGCCCGAGCCGTCGTCCGCGACGCGGATGCAGGTCAGCCCGCCGCGCTCTATGGAGAGCGTTATGTTTTTCGCCCCGGCGTCGACGGAGTTCTCCAGAAGCTCCTTGACGACGGACGCCGGGCGCTCGACCACCTCGCCGGCGGCGATGAGGTCGGCCACATGGGGTGAGAGTATATTTATTTTCGGCATGATAAACCTCCGTTAAGCCCCCTTATTGTATATCAAAATCATTGTAAATTCCATAGGAAAATGCTAAAATAATACGATAACGCGCCGCAATGCGGCACACGAAAGGATACATACCATGCTGCCAGAAATCAGCGCGGCGGAGGTCGCGCGCCAGAGAGATATATGCCGCGAGCTGAAAGACCGCCTCGGGGCAAGACAGCTCGCCTTGGTCGACACCTACGGCTGCCAGCAGAACGAGGCCGATTCCGAGCGCCTGCGCGGCTACCTCGCCGAGATGGGCTGCTCATTCACCGACGACGAGAACGAGGCCGATATCATCATCATAAACACCTGCGCCATACGCGAGCACGCCGAGCAGCGCTTCCTCGGCAACCTCGGCGCGCTCACCCACACCAAGCGCCGCAGGCCGGGGCAGATTATCGCCGTCTGCGGCTGCTCGGCGCAGCGCGGCGAGATCGCCGAGCGCATAAAGCGCTCTTTCCGCCACGTCGACTTAGTGTTCGGCCCGCACGCGCTCTGGCGCTTCCCGGAGCTTTTAAAGCGCAGGCTCGACAGCGGCAAGCGCGTCTTCGACCTCTCCGGCGACCCCGGCGCAATCGCCGAGGGCGTGCCCGTCGTGCGCCAGGGCAGGGTCAAGGCGTGGCTCAGCATCATGTACGGCTGCAACAACTTCTGCTCCTACTGCATAGTCCCCTACGTCCGCGGGCGCGAGCGCTCCCGCCGCCCGGAGGAGATCGTCGCCGAGGCGAGGCAGCTCGTCGCCGAAGGTTTCCGCGACATCACCCTCCTCGGCCAGAACGTCAACTCCTACGGGCG
>CALWXY010000039.1 GCA_944385595.1 uncultured Oscillospiraceae bacterium | reverse complement strand
AGGTGATTTCGCCGTAGGCGTCGTAGGTTTTGGGGCTGAGATAAGAATAAAAGCCGGCGCAGACGGCGATCACCAGCGCGAGCGCGATCAGCTTCCGCAGATGCCTGTGCCATGTCCGCGACGGCGGGACGGCGTTTTCTCTGTGGCGGACACTGGCGGTGCAGTGCGGGCAGAACGACGCCTCCGCCGGAATTTCGGCTCCGCACTGGGGGCATTTTCGCATATCCATCACAGGGCCTCCATAAGTCTGCGCACGTTTTTGTAGCGGCGCTGGGGGTTGACGTGGGTGCAGCGGTCTACGATGCGGCCCATTTTGCCGTCGGCGAGCTTTTTCGAGGGGTGCACGCCGGTGAGCATGACGTTTATGAGGACGCCGAGGGCGTAGATGTCGGTGCGTATGGCGGACTGAGAGAGGACGTACTGCTCCGGCGCGGCGAAGCCGACGGTGCCGAGGATCTGCGTGTCGGTGCTGCTCTCGGGCTGGTGGAAGCGGGCGGCGTCGAAATCAATGAGCACGGCCTCGCTGCCGCGCATGATGATGTTCTCGGGCTTGACGTCGCGGTGGACGGCGCCGATGGAGTGCAGCACCCACAGCGCGCGGCAGACCTGCGTGACTATGGCGCGGGTCTCGTCGGGCGAGAAGAGAGCGCCACGCAGGAGAAAGCCGAGGGTGTCGCCCTCGATGAACTCCTCGAGGACGAGGTGCTCGTCGCCCTCGCTCGCGACCTCGTAGACGAGCGGGAGGTTGCGGCAGGAGTAGCCGAGCAGGGCGGTGTAGACCCCGGCGTTGCCGGTGAAGCGGCGGAGTATGAACTGCCTGCCGCTGGCGCGGTGCCTTATGAGCGAGACGCTGCCGCGAGGACTCTCCTTTATGACGCGAACCAGCTCATATTCGGTTTTAAGTACGTTCAAAAGCCAGGTATATATGGTAAATCACTCCAAATATGGTGGGGTATGCAGCGGGCATATTGTTTCGGGCCACAAAATGTTGTAAATTAATTATAAACTATTTAAAAATGGAAGTAAAGGGGGTGCCTTTGGGTGGATTTCAAGAGCACGGGCGATCTCACGAGCGAGCTTATGAACGCTCCGGATATAGACAGCTACATCAGCGAGAACTGCGGCCTCTTCACGGACGACAACATAGCCGGTATGCTCACGAGACTCTACGACAGCAAAACCATATCCAAGGCGGCGCTGGCGCGCAAGGCCGGAATGAGCGAGGTGTACCTGCACCAGGTTTTCTCCGGGCGGCGCAACCCGTCGCGCGACAGGCTGCTCTCGCTGTGCATAGGCATGGGCGCGGATATGGACGAGACCCAGGCCATGCTCAAGCTCGCGGGCTACGCGGAGCTGTATCCGCGCAACCGGCGCGACGCGATTATAAGCTTCGGCATACTCCACGGCGAGGAGCTGGAGCAGATTAACGACAAGCTCTTCCTTGAAAAGGAAAAAACTTTGTTCTAGTCATCAATTTTCAGGAGGTAATTTTATGAAAAAGACACTGTCCCTGCTGCTTGCAATGCTGATGCTGCTCGGCCTCGCGGCCTGCGGCGGCTCCAGCGAGTCCGCCGCGCCCGAGTCCTCCGCGCCGGAGAGCGAGGCTCCCGAGTCCGAGGCCCCGGAGAGCGCCGGTGCCGTCATGGAGACCGACGGCTTTAAGATCAACGGCGTCTACGTCGACGACGCCTACCGTGACGACGACGAGAGCCCGCTGCGCATGGTCTATCTGTTCTACACTGTCACCGCCGCCGACACCAACCTCGACGCCGACAGCAGGTACACCGAGATGACCATAAACGGCACCAACACCTATGAGTCCGACCACTATCCCCCCGCCTGCAGCTTCGCCGGCAGCTACTACTACAGCAGCTACATAGAGGACGTCTACATGGGCACCTCGCTGAACGTGGCCGCCACCTTCCTGGTGCCTGAGGCCGACCTTGCCGCCGGGCGCAGCGTCACCCTGGCCGACAGCAGCATCCCCGGCATTGAGGCCATCAGCTTCAGCACCGACGACATGATCCACCTCGAGGGCGACGAGGCCATCTGCGAGGCCGCCGACCCCGAGGGCTACGCCGCCGCCATGGAGATGCGCGAGCCCGCCGACGAGCAGACCACCGCCATGGTCCAGAACCAGCTCAACGGCGCGGGCTGGATACTCAGCATCAACGGCCTGACCTACGACATCGACTTCTGGGCGCCCAACAACTTCAGCGTCGCCACCAGCCTGGGCGTCACCAACTCCGGCACCTACACCGTCCAGAAGGGCTACGTCTTCTGCACCTACGACAGCAACGGCTACACCGTTGAGATCCCCTACACCCTCACCGACACCGAGTTCGACATCGACATGATAGCGGGCTTCGACGTCATGGGCTGAAAATAAATAAATAAAAAAGCGCGGCATCAGCCGCGCTTTTTTATTTTGATGCAATGTGCTATAATAGCTCAAAATCGTATTGCGGAGGACGAAATGGCAGATAGATACATAGCCTTCGACGTGGAGACGCCGAACTTTGCGAACAATAGAATGAGCGCCATAGGCATAGCCGTGGTCGAAAACGGGGAGATAGCCGACGAATTCTACAGCCTCGTGAACCCGGAGACGCACTTTGACCGCTTCAACATAGAGCTGACGGGCATAACGCCGGAGATGGCGGAGCGCGCGCCGGCCTTCCCGGAGCTGTGGGAGAAGATAGAGCCGCTGATGTCGAGCGGCATACTGATAGCGCACAACGCGCCGTTTGACATGGGCGTGCTCGCGAAGTGCCTGCGGGCCTACTGCATAGACTGGCGCGACACGGCCCTCTACGCCTGCACCTGCCGCATGAGCCGCCGGTACATAGACGCGCCGAACCACAAGCTGAACACGCTGTGCGCCTGTCTGGGGCTGGGGCTCGACCACCACAACGCGGGCAGCGACAGCCGCGCCTGCGGCGAGCTGCTGCTGCACATGCTCCGAGCCGGCGCGGACATCAGGCCGTTTGTGAGGAAATATGATTTGCGGGGAATAAGATAGTGAAGAGTGAAGAGTGAAAAGTGAAGAAGGAAAAAACGGCAAGCCCGAAGGGCTTGCCGCTATTTTAATCCGTGCCGCGCAGCGGCACACAACGCCTATTCACTATTCACTATTCGTTATTCACTTCCAAAAATCGACCCATCAGGTCAGTGAAAAGTGAAGAGTGAATAGTGAATAAGGAAAAATCGACAAGCCCCTCGTAACCCCAAACCGAAGCCCAGCGCAAGCGGGTTCGGTTTGGCAAAGGAGCCGCGACAGAATGAGTGAGAGGTGACTTTTTGCAAAAAAAGTCGCCGCGAACGATATGACGTCCGCGGGAAGCCCCTCGTAACCCCAAACCGAAGCCCAGCGCAAGCGGGTTCGGTTTGGCTAAGGAGCCGCGACAGAATGAGTGAGAGGTGACTTTTTATAAAAAAGTCGCCGCGAACGATATGACGTCCGCGGAAATCCAAACGTGCCCAAACCGAAGCCCAGCGCAAGCGGGTTCGGTTTGGAAAAGGAGCCGCGACAGAATGAGTGAGAGGTGACTTTTTGTAAAAAAAGTCGCCGCGAACGATATGACGTCCGCGGCGACGTGGAGCTGGAGGCCGGACTTGAACCGGCGACCTACGCATTACGAGTGCGTCGCTCTACCGACTGAGCTACACCAGCAAATTCAATGCTTAAATATTATACTCAAATCAATATGCTTTGTCAACAGATATATTTCCCGGAGGCGAGGGGCGATTACATTCTGTATATTGAATTTCCTCCGCCACTGGAAATTCAATACAGGCCCGGAGGCTGAAATCCGGAAAAGCCCGATATTTCGACCTTTTCCGACCATACAAGTTGCGCCGCCCGGGGAGGCGATAAATTTACATAACATGTTAAGGGTAATCGCCTAGCCGGAAAGTTATCAACATTCCCAACAGGGTTTTCAACATTGTTTAAAAGCCTGATGCAGCGCGATTATTTGCGGAATTTACAGAAAATGCCATCGCCGCAAACGGCAAAAATAAAGTTTTAAAAATATATTATGGGTTTACATAATATATGCACATTCGAGCTTATCCGACGCGCGGGGCGCAAATTCGCCCCGGCGCGCAGAATTTCCTGCATGGGGGAGACGGAAAAAGCCGCCGCTAATGCGGCGGCTTTTTCGCTATTTGAGGAAGATGTTCGCGTCGTAGACCTCGTCGGAGAGGAGGGCGTGGTACAGCGCGGCCATGCCGCTGCGGGCCTCTTCTGCGGAGACGCCGCTGGGGCTGAGCACGCGGTAGTCGACGCCGAAGACGCGGCTGCGCAGGCCGGTGTCGACGACTCCGGCGCGGGCGTAGAAGCTGAGGCGGTGGCGGCGCTTTTCGATGTCGGCCTCGCCGGCGGCAAAATCGGGATCCTCCGCCTCGAGCAGGAGCGCGGCTTCGCGCAGCTCGGGCATTTCGCCGATGTAGACGAGGGTGCGCGAGCCTATGCCTCCCCCGCGCAGCTGCGCGTCGACGGCGAAGTAGTCGAGCAGGACGTAGCCCTCGGCGCGGAAGAACAGCGCGTAGGACAGCAGCTGTCCCTCGTTGAACAGTCCGCGGGCAAAGTATATGCCCTCGTCGTAGCGGCGCAGCAGCAGCTCCAGCGGTTTGAGCTCAGCTGGGGGAAAGTCGATTTGCATATGCGTGCCGTAGATATCAGCAATTTCATGCCTACTCAGTTCTCTGAATTCCATGGTTACCTCCGATGTGTTTTGAGAATATGGTAGCACAAAGTCCACCTTTTTGGCAAGTTAAGCAAAAAAATACCTTGACAAAGCAGAGGAGAGGTGATATCTTATACGCAGTTAGCAAGACCTAACTAAGAAAGGCGGTGCCGTATGAATCTCACAGAGGCGCGCGAGGGCGAGGAGTACATCATCCGCGGCCTCGCAACAGACGACGAGGAACTGAATGCTTTCCTTTTTTCACTCGGCTGCTACAGCGGCGAGCCGGTCACAGTTGTGTCAAGGCTCAAAGGCGGCTGCGTCGTCTCCATCAAAGATGCCAGATATAATATAGACGACCAGCTCGCGTCCGCAATACTCATCTGAGGCGGCGGACGCCTTTTATTTTGCAGCTGAGTTAGTCTAGCATAACTAAAATTCAAAAGGAGGAGTCAATATGAGGATAGCGCTTGCGGGCAATCCGAACAGCGGAAAAACCACCATGTATAACGCGCTCACGGGCCGAAACGAGAGAGTGGGCAACTGGGCGGGCGTTACGGTGGAGAAAAAGGAGTGGCACATAAAGCCGGGGTTTTGCCCTGGCTCGGAGGAGCTCATAGCCGTCGACCTGCCTGGCGCGTATTCGATGTCGCCGTTCACATCGGAGGAGAGCATAACCAGCAGCTACGTCCGAAATGAAAACCCCGACGCCATAATAAACATAGTGGATGCGACGAATCTGAGCCGCAGCCTGTTTTTCACGACACAGCTGCTGGAGCTCGGCATACCGGTGGTTGTGGCGCTGAACAAGAGCGACATAAACGACAAAAAAGGCAATAAGACCGATGTGGAGCTGCTCTCGCAGAAGCTCGGCTGTCCTGTAATCAGGACTGTCTCCACCTCTTCGGAGGGGCTGGCCGAGGTTGTCCGGACGGCGGCGGAGCTGCGCGGCAGGGGACAGACAGCGCCGTATACGGAGCGCAGCTTCGACCTCAGGGACAAAAAGCAGGTCGAGGCGGCGGACAGAGAGCGCTTTGCCTTTGTGAATAAGATAGTCGCCTCTGTGGAGAAGCGCAAAGTCATCACCCGCGAGAAAAACTCGCAGGACAAAATTGACGACGTGCTCACCAACCGCTGGCTGGGAATCCCAATTTTCGCGGGCGTGATGTTCCTCGTGTTCTACATATCGCAGTCGGCCTTTGGCCCGCTGGTGGCGGACATACTGGTTGGCTGGATAGAGAGCTTTCAGGAGTTCGCCGGAGGGCTGGCCGAGGGCGCCTCGCCGTTTATACAGGCTCTGCTGATAGATGGCATCATAGGCGGCGTCGGCGCCGTGGTGGGCTTCCTGCCGCTCGTCATGGTCATGTACTTCCTCATCGCGCTGCTCGAGGACTGCGGCTACATGGCGCGCGTGAGCGTCGTGCTCGACCCTATATTCAAAAAGGTCGGCCTCTCGGGCAAATCCGTTATTCCCTTTGTCATAACCACCGGCTGCGCCATACCGGGCGTCATGGCCTGCCGCACCATACGCAACGAGCGTGAGCGCAAGGCCACCGCGATGCTCTCGCCGTTCATGCCCTGCGGCGCGAAGCTGCCTGTCATAGCGCTGTTCGCGGGCGTGTTCTTCGCGGACGCCTCCTGGGTGGGCACGCTCATGTATTTCGTCGGCATAGCGCTTATCTTCTTTGGAGCGCTGCTGGTGAACCGTATTGCCGGCTACAAAAACCGTAAATCCTTCTTCATCATTGAGCTGCCGGAGTACAAGGTGCCGAGCATAAAGAGGGCCTTCCTCGCCATGTGCGCCAGAGGTTGGGCGTATATCGTTAAGGCCGGCACCATAATCCTTCTCTGCAACACCATTGTCCAGATAATGCAGTCCTTCAACTGGAGCTTCCAGCTGGTTGAAGAGGGCATGGAGAACACCTCCATCCTCGCCTCCGTCGCCTCGCCGGTGGCCGTGCTGCTCATACCGCTGGGATTCGGCGCGTGGCAGCTCGCCGCTGCCGCCGTCACCGGCTTCATCGCCAAGGAGAACGTCGTCGGCACACTGGCCGTCTGCTACGGCATAACGAATTTCATCGACGTCGACGCGCTGGAGCTCGTCGGCGGAGCCGAGGAGGTCGCCGCTATATTCGGCCTTACCAAGGTTGCGGCGCTGGCCTACCTGATGTTCAACCTGTTCACCCCGCCGTGCTTTGCGGCCATAGGCGCGATGAACTCGGAGATTAGGGATAAAAAGTGGCTCGCGGGCGGAATTGCCCTCCAGTTTGCCACCGGCTACACCGTGGCATTCCTGGTCTATCAGATAGGCACGCTCGTAACCACAGGAGCCCTTGGAACCGGTTTTGTGCCGGGGGCCATAGTCGTTGTGGCCATAGTGTGCGTCATCGCCTGGCTCATCCGCAGGACTGACCGCGAGATTGGCCATGAGTACGCTCTGGGCGCGAGGGCCTGAGCCATGGCGGATTTCATAATTGGCGGCATTATTGTCGTGATTCTCGCCGCCGCGGGAATGTACATACGCCGTAAAAAGAAAAGCGGTGCGAAGTGCATAGGCTGTCCGTCCGGCGAGAGCTGCTGCAGCTGCGGAAAAAAGAAATAAACAAAAAAGCTCCCGTATGGGAGCTTTTTTGTCTATCAAAGACTCAGTCGGCGCTGCGGACAGTGCGGCTGATTTCCTGCATTTTGGCGTCTATGGCGGAGAGTCGCTCGGCGCAGTCGAGCAGCGCGGCGGCGGCCTCCTCGGATACCTGCTTGTTGGACTTGTAGCGCAGCTCGTGCTCAAGGCTGGCCCACATGTCCATGGCGATGGTGCGCAGCTGAATCTCAACGGGCAGGCGGAGTATGACGTCTGATATGATGACCGGCACCTCGACGACGAGGTGCAGGCTGCGGTAGCCGTTGGGCTTTGGGTGCTCGATATAGTCGGTTTTGCGGAGCAGGGTGAGGTCCTTGTGCTTTTCGAGGACGCGGGAGAGGCGGTATATGTCGTCGGTGTAGTTGCAGATGACGCGCACGCCGGCGACGTCCTGAATGTGCTCCATGATATTCTGGGTGCTGACCTCAAAGCCCTTGCGGCGGAGCTTGTTGACGGTGCTCTCGGCGGATTTGAGGCGGCACTCCATGTGATGTATGGGGTTGTGGTCGTAGGTGAGGGAGAACTCGTCGTCGAGGATGTCGAGCTTGGTGCTGACCTCCATCATCGCGCCCCGGTAGAGGTGGGAGAGGCGCATGTAGCCTTTCACGAAGTCCTCGGACAGATCGAGCTGGGCCGGAAGCTCAAAACGGTTTATATTTACGGCCCTTTGCTTTTCGAGTACCATTCAGATACCTCCTTCTGGAAGTATCTTCATTATAGACCCCCACTGTTGCGAAAATATGAATTATCCGCGGCGACGGGGCGTTTTTTCGCCTCCGGGGGCGATTTCATTTAATCCGACAAAAAAGCGGGGCGCAGTTCGGCGGTTTTGCCGGACTGCGCCCCGTGGGCGTCAGTGCTTGAAGAATTCCTCGAAGTAGTCGCGGCTGACCTGCTGCGGCGTCTCGGGGTTCTCGGCCTTGGGGACGGCGGCGAGCTCGGCCTCGCGGCGGCGGCGCTCGGCGGCCTGCTTGGCGCGCATGTATTTGATGTAGCGCCGTCTGCGGCGGCGGTAGGTGACGACGGAGATGACGTACATGATAAGCAGGATGATGAGCAGTCCGCAGGCGATTTTCACCCAGGTCATGCCGAAGAAGTCGCCGAGCTTGGTCTGGATAAAGACCAGCTTGGACAGCCCGACGGAGGAGCCCGCGACGAGCTTGACGGTGCCGTAGCTGACGCCGTTCAGCGAGACGGTGGCCTCGCCGAGGACGTCGCCGCTCTCGATGGGGGCGCTGAGGGCGCCGTTTGCGTCGGCGTCGTAGAGCTTGATGCTGTACTCAAAGCTGTCCTTCTCCGTGTCGTTGGGGAGGAAGGCGGTGAGGGCGTTCTGCGGCTTGAGGGCGACGCTGCTGTCGCCCTCGGAGCCCATGAGGACGGCGGCGGAGCCGACGGAGTCGTTGACGGTGAAGATGTCCTGGAAGCTGAAGTTGTTGAAGCCCCACTCGTAGAGGGTCATGGAGTCGACGAAGTTGCTGTATTTGAGCGAGCCGTCCTTGTCGATGACGACGCCGCCGAGGACTATGCATATGAGCTGGACGCCGTCCTTTTCGGCGGTGGAGACGAGGCAGTAGCCGGCGTCGTTGGTGTGGCCGGTTTTGATGCCGTGGGCGTACTCATAGAGGTAGCCGGGGTAGAGGGTGGAGTTCTCGTTTATGAGGCCGTTGGAGTTACTGAGCGTGCGCGCGCCGGACTTGTTGGTCTCCGGCACGGTGTAGGTGACGGTGTCGCATATGGTCATGAACTGGCTGTGGGTGACGGCCTCGAGGGTGATCTGGGCGAGATCCCAGGCGGTGGTGTAGTGGTTTTCGTCGGGCAGGCCGTGGGTGTTGGCGAAGTGGGTGCCGACGCAGCCGAGCTCGGCTGCGCGGTCGTTCATCATCTGGACGAAGTTCTCAATGGTGCCGCCTATGTACTCGGCGATGACGTTGCAGGCGTCGTTGCCGGAGGCGAGCATGGCGCAGTAGAGCAGGTCGCCGAGGGACATGGTCTCGCCGACCTGGATGCCGGCGCTGCTGCCGTCGGGGATCATGTCGTAGTTCATGTTGGCGGTGGCGGTGACCTGGTCGCTGAGGCTGGCCTTGCCGTCCTCGATGGCCTCGATTGCGAGGAGGACGGTCATGATTTTGGTGGTGCTGGCGGGGTAGGCGCGGACGTTTTCGTTCTCCGAGAACAGCACGCTGCCGCTCTGCGGCTCTATGAGCATTATGCTTGAGGAATAGGTGGCCGGCTCGCTTATGGCGCAGGCCGCGGGGCTGAGCGCCGTCGCAAAAACGCATATCAGCAAAAACAGGGACATTATCTTCAAATTTTTCATGTCAAACTCCAATATATATGGTATTATTATTGCGTATGGCGGCGGAGAACGCAAAATTCTAGACTATATTATAAATATCCGCCGCCTGAAAAGCAACACCAAATTCTTGAGAAAGGCTGGCGGCGCGCGTGTTCAGGAGATGCGAGGTGCTCATGCTCGTGCTGGCGGGGCTGTTTCTGCTCGCCGCGGGGGCATATACCGTCCCGCGCGGGGCGCCCGGCGCTGAGCTGACCGTCCTCACAGGGCGGGAAGCCGAGCCGGAGGACGAGTTCATCATCCCGTCCGGGCCGGTGGACATCAACAGCGCCGACGTGCACGAGCTCGACCAGCTGCCGGGTATAGGCGAGGTGCTGGCCGGCAGAATAATAGAATACCGCACGGAGCACGGACCATTCACCTCGCTCGAGGAGCTGTGCAACGTGAGCGGCATAGGAGAAAAGACCTGCGAGAGCCTGCGCGGACTCGTGAGCTTCGGAGAGGAGAGCAAATAATGAAAATTCTGGTTGTCGACGACGAGAAGCTGCTCGTCAAAGGCATAAAATTCAATCTGGAAAACGAGGGCTACGAGGTCGACGCCTGCTACGACGGCGAGACCGCCGTGGAGCTGGCCAAAACCGGGGACTACGGGCTGATTCTGCTCGACCTCATGATGCCGAAGCTCGACGGACTCGGCGCATGCATGCAGATCCGCGGCTTCTCGAACGTGCCCATAATCATGCTCACCGCCAAGAGCGAGGACACGGATAAGCTCATAGGCTTCGAGTACGGGGCGGACGACTATATCACAAAGCCGTTCAACATCCTCGAGCTGAAGGCGAGGGTGCGAGCGCTGCTGCGCCGCAGCGCGGCGACTGCCGCCGCCGAGGGGGGCAGGAACTCGTCGCGCCTGAGGCGCGGCCACATAGTCATAGACTCCGAGCGCCGCAGCGCCGAGAGCGACTCCCGCCCCGTCGACCTCACGGTCAAGGAGTTCGACCTCATAGAGCTGCTGATGAAAAACCCCGGCAAGGTGTTCTCGCGCGAGAACCTGCTCGACATGGTCTGGGGATACGATTACCAGGGCGATATCCGCACTGTCGACGTCCACATAAGGCGCCTGCGCGAGAAGCTGGAGAAAAACCCGGCCAATCCGGAGTATATCATAACGAAATGGGGCGTCGGCTACTACTTCGCCGACGATAACAGATGAAAAACGAGCTGCTCGACAGGCTGCTGCGCCCCTCGCTGGCGGTGAAGCTCTCAGCCGCGTTCCTCACTCTGGTGCTGGGCGTGGCCATACTTATTAATATATACCCCGTGGCGCTGGCGCGCGACCTCGTGAGCGCGAACAAGCGCAGCTCCATGCTCGACCAGGCCTCGCTGCTCTCGACCTCGCTGGCAGCGCTTGAGCAGCTCACCGAGGAGGGCGTCTATCAGGCGATGGAGCTGCTCGATGTCTCCACCTCGTACCGCATAATCGTCACCGACGAGCGCGGCGAGATCCTCTACGACAACTACCCCGCCTACTCGCCCGTCGGCAAATACGCCCTGCTGAGCGAGGTGAACCTCGCCCTGCGCGGGAAGATAGTGTTCTACTCGCGCTACGCCGACAACGCCTTCCTCTCGCGCGCGGCAATGCCGGTGGCGGTGCAGGGCGCGGTAATCGGCTCGGTGTTCCTCAGCGAGTACGACTCCGAGCAGTCGACGCTCATCTCCGGCATAAGCAGCACCATGTTCCGGCTGTCCATACTGCTGGCCGGCATCTCTCTGGTGCTGATTCTGGTGTTCTCCCGCGCGCTGCCCCGCCGAATCAGCGACCTAGTCCGCGCGGTCAACATACTCCGCGAGGGCAACTATGACTATCAGATACCCGTGAAGGGCAGCGACGAGGTCTCCGCCCTCACCGGCGAGTTCAACAGCATGACCGACCGCCTCCGCGAGACGGAGGAGCGCCGCCGCCGCTTCGTCTCCGATGCGTCGCACGAGCTGAAAACTCCGCTGGCCTCGATACGCCTGCTGTCCGACAGCATAATGCAGACCGAGGACATGGACGCCGCGACCATGCGCGAGTTCGTCTCCGACATAGGCGCGGAGGCCGAGCGCCTCCAGCGCACGACGGAAAAGCTCCTGAGCCTCACCCGCTTCGACAGCGCCGTCGAGCGCCGCCGCGAGCCGGTGGACATGAAGCTCGTCGCCGAGAACACGCTCCGCCTGCTGCGCCCGCTGGCGCAGGGGCGCAAGGTCTTCCTCAAATACGACCTCAGCGAGGGCTGCGTCGTCCTCGCCAACGGCGACGACGTGTACCAGATTATCTTCAATCTGGTCGAGAACGGCATCAAATACAACGTGCCGGACGGCATGGTGCACCTGCACCTCGGCGTGCGCGACGGGCTTGTCCGCCTCGTCGTAGAGGACAGCGGCATAGGCATACCCGAGGGCGACATGCCGCACATATTCGACAGGTTCTACCGCGTCGACAAGGCCCGCTCCCGCGAGCACGGCGGCAGCGGCCTCGGCCTCAGCATAGTGCACGACGCCGTGGCCGAGTGCGGCGGCAGCATAGCTGTCGAGCCGAACAGCCCGCGCGGCACGCGCTTTATCGTGCAGTTCCCGAAATACGCAAAGGAGGGCGGGCGATGAGACGCATAACAGCATTCCTGCTCGCCCTGGCCATATGCCTCGGCGCTGGCTGCGCCTCCGGCGGCAGCGCGGTGGAGGTCTGCCGCGTGCTGGCGGAGGAGTACCAGACCGACGGACGCCTCGTCGAATACGAGCGCGTCGCCGTGCGCGAGGGCGAGACGGAGCTTGCCGCCGCGGTGCGCGCGCTTGGCTCCGGCGCGGAGAGCGCAAGGCTCACGAATCCCGTGTCCGGCCCCGGCATACTCAGCTGCACGGTGAGCGACGGCACGGCCGTCGTCGAGCTGGGCGGGGGCTACGCTGCGCTCAGCGGCATGGAGCAGACTCTCGTGGAGGCCTGCTGCACGCTCACGCTCTGCGCTCTCGACGACGTGGAGCGCGTGTCTATATACTGCTCCGGCAAGGCCGTCGCCATCGCGCTCACGGCCGACGACATGATGACCGAGGGCGCGGACACCGAGTTCTACCGCCGCGAGCTGTGCCTCTACTACAGCGACGGCGAGAATTTTGCGCCCGACCGGCGCAGCCTCTCGGTCTACGGCTCTGAGCAGGCCGAGCGCTTCGCCGTGGAGGAGCTGCTGCGCGCGCCGGAGGGGCTTTACTCCGTCATCCCGGAGGGGACGGGTCTGCTCGGCGTGACGCGCAAGGGGCGCGCCTGCACCATAAACCTCTCGTCGGACTTCCTGGAAAAGCGCGCCGACACGGCCACAGGTCAGTTCATGGCCGCCGCCGCGCTGGTCAGCTCGCTCGCCTCGCTCGGAGGCATCAGCGAGGTGCTGATAAACGTCGACGGCGAGACGGCCGGCGACTACGGCCCGCTGAATCTCTCCGAGCCGCTGGCCGCTTTCAGCTTTATATGCGCGCCGGAGGACGGGGAGGAGACCGCCGCCGGCAGGCTCTACTTCGAGTGGGACGGCGCCCTCTTCGGCGCGCCCTGCCTGCTGCCCGTGCATGACGGCGCCGAGCAGGCCGTGCTCGACGCGCTGTCCTCCGCCGAGAGCTTCGGCTCCTGCCGCGCGCTGTTTTCGCCCGCCGATGAGCTGACCCACGCCGGCACGGAGAACGGCGTCTGCACCGTGACGGTGTCGCGCGGATTTTTCGAGAGCCGCATGGGTGCGGAGCTGGACCTCGCGCTAGACGCGCTCACTCTCAGCCTGCTCAACCTCGACTCGGTGAACTCCGTCCGCCTGCGCTACGCCGACGGCGAGGTACCCGCGACGCCCGGGCGCGACCTCTCGGTCCCGCTCATACAAATAAAATCCAGCATTATCCAGTGACCGGAGGTTTTCCAACATGCCGCTTCCCATACCCACAATCCAGCTGCACGACATATACCAGCTGACGCCGGAGACGCTGCGCGAGCTCGGCGTGCGCTTTCTGATGATGGATCTCGACAACACGCTCGCGCCCTACCACATCCACACCGCCGACCCGCGCCTCGCGGATTGGATAGCCTCGCTGCGCGGGGCGGGCATAGAGCTGTTCATACTCTCAAACAACCACGGCGACCGCCCGGCGCGCTTTGCCGCCCAGCTTGGGGTGGATTATGTAAACCGCGCCAAAAAGCCGGGGATACGCACCGCCATGCGCATAATGCGCGAGCGGGGCTATCTGCCGGAGGAGACGGCCATAGTCGGCGACCAGATTTACACCGACGTGCTGTGCGCCGCGCGCTGCGGGGTGAAGTCGATATGCGTGCGTCCCATATGCATATCGCGCAACCCGCTGCTGGCCGCGCGATATTTCCTGGAGCTGCCGTTCAGAGGAGGGAGAAAAAATGGACAGAATAAATAAGCTGCGCGCCCTGCTGCGCGCCGAGGGGCTGGACGCCATGCTCCTCATAGACGAAAAGGACCGCCGCTGGGCGACGGGCTTCGCCTCGTCGGACGGGGCGGTGCTGGTGACTGAGCGGGAGCTGTTTTTGTTTGTCGACTCGCGCTATATAGAGGCGGCGCGTGAGGCCGTCCGCTCGGCGACGGTGGGGCTTACCTCGCCGAAAATGCCGCTGCGCGAGTGGCTGAAGCAGGCCGCGCGCGACTGCTCGGTGAAGCGCCTCGGCTTCGAGGAGGACAGGCTCACCTGGGCGGAGACCATGCGCTTCCGCAAGATGCTCGAGGGCGTCGAGTTCGTGGGCGCGGCCTCGCTGGTGCGGCGGCTGCGCGCGGAGAAGGACGCCGCGGAGCTTGAGACCATGCGCCGGGCGCAGGCCGTGACCGACGCGGTGTTCAGCGAGCTGCTCGGCATCATAAGGCCGGGCCTCACGGAGCGGGAGCTGGCGGCCGAGATAAGCTACAGACAGCTGCTGCGCGGCGCGGAGGGCAATTCCTTCGACCCCATAGTCGTGACCGGCAGGAAATCGAGCATGCCGCACGGCGTGCCGGGCGACGTGAGGATAGAAAAGGGCGACTTTGTCACCATGGACTTCGGCTGCGTGGTCGACGGCTACTGCTCCGACATGACGCGCACCGTGGCCGTCGGCGAGCCGACGGAGGAGATGCGCCGGGTGTACGGCATCGTGCTGCAATCGCAGGCGGCGGGCATCGCGGCGGCGAGAGCGGGGGTCGCCGGAAAAGCGGTGGACTCAGCGGGGCGCGCCGTCATCGAGGCGGCGGGCTGCGGCGAGTACTTCGGCCACAGCTTCGGCCACAGCCTGGGGCTGGATATACACGAGTCGCCGTCGGCGTCTCCGTCGGAGGAGAGAATCCTGCCCGCAGGCGCTGTGATCTCCGCCGAGCCGGGCATATACCTGCCCGGGCGCTTCGGAGTGAGAATAGAAGATGTCCTGTATCTGGGTGAAAACGGCTGCGAGGATCTGACCAAGTCGCCGAAAAATCTCATAGTTTTGTGATTATACTTGCCAAAATTCAAGGCTTAGTGTATTATAAGCTTAATATTGTGACTAAAAATAATTCTCATATCACAGGGAGGATGTTCACCAATGATTACTGCAGGTGATTTCAGAAACGGCGTTACCTTCGAGATGGACGGCCAGGTCATGCAGGTCGTCGAGTTCCAGCACGTCAAGCCCGGCAAGGGCGCGGCCTTCGTCCGCACCAAGATGAAAAACGTCATTACCGGCGCCGTCACCGAGACCTCGTTCAACCCCACCGCCAAGTTCGAGAACGCCACCGTCGAGCGCAAGACCATGGAGTACAGCTACGCCGACGGCGACCTCTATTATTTCATGGACATGGAGACCTACGAGCTCGTCCCCATCGACAAGTCCGTCCTGGGCGACGGCTTCCGCTTCGTCCTCGAGAATATGCCGTGCACCGTCATGTCCTATAAGGACAAGGTCTTCGCGGTCGAGCCGCCCACCTTCGTGGAGCTCACCGTCACCGATACCGACCCCGGCTTCGCCGGCAACACCGCCACCAACGCCACCAAGCCCGCCACCCTCGAGACCGGCGCCGAGATCAAGGTGCCCCTCTTCATCGAGCCGGGCGAGCGCGTCAGAGTCGATACCCGCACCGGCGAGTACCTCGAGCGCGCCAAGGGCTGAGTTTTTGATTAAAGGAGCAAGGGATATGAACGTTTCCGAGAAGATCGCCTACCTCAAGGGTCTCGCCGAGGGACTCGACATCAAAAACAGCTCCCGCGAGAGCAAGCTCCTGAACGCCGTCATCGACGTGCTCGACGCCGTCGCCGAGGAGCTCGACGGCCTCAATGAAAACGCCGCCGACATGGCCGAGGAGCTCGACGCCATCAGCGACGACCTCGCCGCCGTCGAGGAGATTGTCTACGACGAGGACGAGGACGACGAGGATGACGACTGCTGCTGCGATGACGACGATTGCTGCTGCTGCGAGGACGATGAGGAGCCCCTCTTCTTCGAGGTGACCTGCCCCTCCTGCGAGAACACCATCACCATAGATGAGGATGTGCTCAACCTCGGCACCATCCAGTGCCCCAACTGCGGCGAGATGCTCGAGTTCGACCTCGACTCCATCGAGGAGGAGAGCGACGAGCCCGAGGATAACGGCGGCAGCGAGGAATAAGCAGACAAGAGCTGCACGGAGCAGTCCGGCAGCTCTTTTATATTCACGACAAAAGTCGACGGCTATCGCGTTGACACCGCAAGACGGTCATGCTATTCTAATACTACTTTTGATACAGGGAGGACAGTGCGGCATGGATAACAAGCTAAATCTGGCAGAAATTTGTAAGGACGTCCGCCGTGACATCGTTACAATGATCTCCAAGGCCGGCTCGGGACACCCCGGCGGCTCTCTCTCCAGCGTTGAGATCATGGTCACGCTCTATTATAAGGTGATGCATGTAGACGCAAAGAACCCCCACGACCCCAAGCGCGACAGATTCATCCTTTCGAAGGGACATGTTGCCCCCGCGCTCTACAGCGTACTCGCCCGCAAGGGCTATTTCGATATGGCCGCCCTGGGCACTCTGCGCCAGTTCGGCAGCATACTGCAGGGCCACCCCCACATGAGCAGCACCCCGGGCCTCGACTGCTCCGGCGGCTCGCTGGGCCAGGGCCTGTCCATCGCCTCCGGCCTTGCGATGGCGGCCAAGAAGCAGGGCCTCAACTACCGTACATACTGCCTGATGGGCGACGGCGAAATCCAGGAGGGCCAGATTTGGGAGGCCGCCATGACCGCCGCCCACTTCAAGCTCGACAACCTCTGCGCCATCCTCGACCTGAACGGCGTCCAGCTCGACGGCCCCACCGCCGAGATTATGAACGTCGAGCCCGCAGCGGACAAGTTCCGCGCCTTTAACTGGAACGTCATCGAGGTCGACGGACACAATCTCGACGAGCTGGCCGCCGCCTTTGAGTGCGCGGCTCAGCACAAGGGCGCGCCGACCGTCATCGTGGCGAAGTGCGTCAAGGGCAAGGGCGTCTCCTACATGGAGAACACCTGCGCGTGGCATGGCGCCGCGCCCAACGCCGAGCAGCTCGCCCAGGCTCTCGCGGAAATCAAGTGAGGAGGAACGACTATGGACAAGAAGATTGAGCGCATCCCCCAGCGTGACGGCTATGGCAAGGGCCTCCTTGAGCTCTGCAAGGAGAACGACAAGATCATGGTGCTCGACGCGGACGTCTCCGCCTCCACCCGCACCGCGTGGGTGGCAAAGGAGTACCCCGACAAGTTCATGAACGTCGGCATCAGCGAGCAGGACCTCGTCGGCGAGGCCGCGGGTCTCGCCCTCGGCGGCATGATTCCCTTCGTCTCCACCTACGGCGTGTTCCTCTCCGGCCGCGCCTGGGATCAGATCCGCACCACCGTGTGCTACAATAACCTCAACGTCAAGTTCGGCGGCGCGCACGCCGGTATATCCGTCGGCCCCGACGGCGCCACCCATCAGGCTCTGGAGGACATGGCCATCATGCGCGTCCTCCCCAACATGACTGTCATCGCCCCCTGCGACTGCGTCGAGACCAAAAAGGCCGTCATCGCCGCCGCCGCAACTGAGGGCCCCGTGTACATCCGCTTCGGCCGCGAGGCCGTCCCCGTCGTCACTGACGACGACACCCCCTTCGAGCTGGGCAAGGCCCGCCTCGTGCGCGACGGCAAGGACGTCGCCATCATCGCCTGCGGCGCCATGGTCTACGAGGCCGAGGTCGCGGCCGAGCAGCTCGCCAAAGAGGGCATCGACGCCCGCGTCGTCGACATGCACACCATAAAGCCGCTCGACGGCGAGTGCATCAGCGCCTGCGTCAGGGACTGCGGCGTCATCGTCACCGCCGAGGAGCACCAGATGGCCGGCGGACTCGGCGGAGCCGTGTCCGAATACCTCGCCCTCAACTGCCCCGCTCCCGTCGAGATGGTCGGCGTGAACGACAGATTCGGCCAGTCCGGCCAGCCGGACGAGCTGATGAGCGCCTACGGCCTCACCTCCAAGGAGATTGCCGAGGCTGCGAGAAAGGTCATCACCAGAAAGTAAAGCAATAAAAAAATTCCCGCTCTGATGAGCGGGAATTTTTTTATCCTATAACGCCTCTGCCATGCGCTCGAAGCTCGGCAAAAAGTCGAGCAGGTTCTTTTGACCCACATATTTGACGTAAATCCAGGTGTTGCCGCGCACCAGCACCAGCCGCGAGCCAAGCTCGCCGCGCGAGAGATACACCTCGTCGAAGCCGCAGTCGGGTTCGACGCCCTGAAGCTCGCCCAGGCCGTACCAGCCGATTCGTGTGTACTCCTCGGCGCGCCCGGAGGCAAAGCCGGGGATGAGATAGCGCGCAATGCGTATCTCAAGGCACGGCGTGTCGTTCGGGATGACGCCGGGCTGCCTGAACGAGCCGTACTGCTGGAAATACCAGGTCTCAGCCGAGAGCGGTGCATCGTGGTGGGAGATGAAGTCCATATTGAACATCGTGTCGCCGGAGAGGCGGAAATCGTCGCCCTCTATCTCGGTGAGCGTCACGAAGCCGGAGTTTTCCAGCGGGTAGGGATCGTACTCCCGGCCGAAGAAGATGTAGACCGTGTTCACAATCACCGGCAGCAGGAAGAGGGTGCCCAGAACGCGCAGCCAGCCTATGCGTATTTGCCGCCCCGCCGCGCCCCTGGCGCGGTAGCGCACCAGCAGCGCGAGATTTATGAGATAGGCGAGGTCGACGAAGAAAAAGCCCACTGCGCCGAGCACAAATGGGAAGAAGGCCGAGTCGCTCATCGACTCATACGGGAAGTACCTGAGATCCATGAGGCCAAGCGGCAGCGCGTTCCAGTAGAGGCTGAGCAGCATGAAGTTCACGATGGCCAGCCCCACTCCGGCAACAAGACGGCGCTTAATCAGACTTTTCAGCGAGTAGTCGAGTGCCTCGGCGTCGGTGTAGGCCTCGGCCTTTGGGTCGTCGTTCAGATAGACCGAGAAGCCGCCGCCCCACTGGCCGAGAAAGCGCCAGCCCGCGCTCTCGTATATGCCGCGCAGCTCGCTGTCCTCAGTGTCGGTGCCGCTCATCAGCGGCTCGAGATGTATGCGCACCTCGGCAGGCTCGCCGGCGTCAAAGCAGGCGAGGAAGCCGAGCGTCGCGCTGAAATACAGCCCCTTTGCCGCCAGCTTTTCCAGCCAGCGCTCCAGCGCCGGTATGTCAAAGGCGCCGACGGGGGTTATGCGCCATTTCATTTTGGACATTCGAGTTCCTCCTCTCCGTCGCGCACGCACATGCGCAGCCGCTCCAGCTCTTCGAGATAAGTCGCTCGCCCTTTGTCGGTGAGCCTGTAGGTCCGCTTGCGGCCGTCGACCGCAGTCTCCTCTATGAGTTTTTCGCTTTCAAATTTCGCTAGCAGCGTGTAGATCGTGCCCGGCCCCATTTTGATGCGCCCCTTTGTGCGGCGCTCCACGAAATCCGCCACGTCTATGCCGCACATCTCGCTTTTGAGAAACGCCATCAGCATGTAGAACATAGACTCCGTGAGCTGCCCGCGCGCTTTGTCGCCCATACCGCCGCCTCCTTTTAATATCACGACGCGATATCATCTGATGATATTGTAATATCACAACGCGATATTGTCAAGCATAAAAAACCGGCCTATCAGGGCCGGTTTTTTATCAGTACTGGGTGAAATCGTAGACGCCGCTGTCCGGCACGCCGAGCCTGCCGTCCCTGAGCGAGACGTAGGGGCTGTACTCGAGCGTTGTTCCGTCGGCGCTCTCGAGCACTATGAGCGTGTTGGAGACGATGTCGCTGACGTTGCAGCGCAGGGTGAAAGGCTCGCTGCCGTAGTCGGCGAGCAGCGCGCCGCGCGCGTATCCGCCGCCGCCCTCCCAGTCAAAGGCGTACTCGTAG